>JACNJL010000026.1:146798-229892 GCA_014382585.1 Limisphaerales bacterium
TTTTTTGTGAATCTTCAGACTTCGGTTGAGTTCGAGTAATTAGGACGCCCGGTGACGCTCAACAGTTACGAAAAATGTAACTTGGCGCGCACGAAAATCGTCCGAGGGGAACAGGAAGTATCAAATAATGAAACTCATCCCTCTCATTCTCACAGGGTTTTTTGCGGTGAATTTATGCGTCTTCACGTCTGCCGCGGCCGACAAAATTGCGTGGTTTGGCACGTGGCAGGGCGGCTTGGCTGAGGCGCAGCGCACGGGCAAACCGATCCTGCTCATCTCCGGCGCGCCGCAGTGCCAGACGGTGCCGGGTGTGTGGTGACCGGGCAAAACGAGCATGGACGGGAGTTTCCTGTCCCACAAATCAGTAGTCGCCGCCTCGCGCAAGTTTGTGTGCATTCGCTTGGCCACTTATGAAAATGCCGCGGAAAACGAAGTGCTCAAGGGCATCTTCGCCCGCGGTGGCCAGTTGCAAAACACCGTGTTCGGCATCCTGACGCCCGATGGGAAAACATCCATTGTCCGCGCCGGCCGGAGTCCGGCATGGGCGTTTGGGGGCCAAGCTGGGCCAGGCATCCACACGCAGCCCGAGGCGGTGTTGGCGAAGATGGGGGACACGATGGAGGCGATTGCCTTGGCCTATCCCGGCAAAGACAAAGCGGCCGGCACGCCGCCCGTGCCGTATCTGGCGGACCTGCGGCTGGCCTTGAATGTGGCCGCAGCGGATCGCCAGCCATTGGTGGCGCTGTATTCAGCGGATCCCAAGCAGCGCGCTGCTATGGAAACCAAGCTCGCCGCGCTGGCGTGGTCGGATGATTTCATCGGGCGGGCGCAATACGTTCGGGTGGGCCAATCGGATGAACTCAAGGCGATCGAAGGGCTGACGGTCAAGGCGGGCATCATTGTGATTCAGCCGGGGACATTTGGGCTGACGGGAAAGGTAATCCGGGAGATTGGGTTGGACCTGCCGTTGACTCGGTTGAAAGGACATTTTGCCTTGGGCCTGAACCAACATCAGCCCAATCAATTAAGCTATCAGGAACACCGCGCCGCGGGCGTCCGCGCCGGCAAACGCTGGGAAAGCAAGACGCCCAACACCGACAACTCCGGCCCGCGCAACCGCCGCCGGCGTTAAAGGGTCGGCTCCACGCTTCCGCTGCTCTGCGTGAGAGTTACTTTCCTTTCGCTTTTAACAACGCACGAATCTTGGCGGGGTCCTGTCGGCCCAACGGTAGCGGCCAACCGAGAGTGTCTTTGTTGGGCTGGAATCCGTTGCCGTCGGTGTCCACCCAAATGGGGTTGATGTAGGCGCAGGGTTTGAGACTGGCGTTGGTGCTGGTGCCGTAGCCGGTTTTGAGATCGGCGTTTTCGCCCATGGCCACGACGATGAGGTGGGCGTCTTCCTTGAGGTCCACGGTGAAGGTGGTCTCAAACACAGCGGGTGCGCTGTTGAACATCTTCGGATTTTTCTTGGCGGTGATGTTGAGGTTCGGGTCCTGCCGGCCATTGACGAGAACCTGCACGCGGTTGATGTGGACCCAGTCGGTACATTGGATTTTTACCTTCAATTTGACCTGGCCGTCCTTGACGGTGATTTCGCTTCCGGGCAGGGCGCCGTTAGCGGTTACTTCCAGAAACGGACCGGTGGTGAGCATCAGCCGGCCGGCCTTGGCGTTGCGGATGATCTCGTCCGGATCAATCTTGGCCGGCGCATCGGTGCTGCTGGGGATGTAGGTGCGCCAGCCGCCGACGCCGTTGCCGTACACGGAATGGGCGTCGGCCACGGCAATGGCCCGCGTGCGGTAGCCTTGGTTGAGCATCTGCAGCCAGATAAACTCGCGAACTTCGCGCACCCTTTCTTGCGTGCCGCGCCGGTAAAGGGTCCACGGGGCGGTGGCTAGAATGTTGTTGCCCCGGAAGTTCTGAGACTCAAAGGCGTCGATGTATTGTTCGTACCCGGCAAAACCGCCGTCGGCCTTGCCATCCAGATTGCGGTCCCAGAATTTCTCAGTGAGGTTGGGATGGTTGATGTGCACCCAGCGGTTGGGATTCCAACCGCCGTGGTTTTGCAGGACGATGGCATTGAGCCGCGGGTCGTTCTGGAACACGGGCGCGCCGCCGTCCTGCGCATAAGGCTGGGGCGCGGGCAAGGGAAAGGCGTTGTGATGCGAGCCGGCACCACCACCGGTGAGCTCGAGCCCGACGATGGTGCGGAGATGCTCGGTGAGCCCGAGTTTTTTGATGTGCGGCGTCCAGTCGTAGAGGCGATTGTGCTCGGTGGTGGGCGCAAATTCGATGTGCTCGGCGGCGAGATTGATCAGGCGGTCGTCGGTGCCACACTGGTTATCGCCGCTGGGGGTGGAGTGGTTGTGGAAATCCGTGCTCACCCAGCCGACGGTGTTGACCAACCGCTTGAGGCTACCGGTCACCGCCGCAAATTCACCGGACTTCACGGTGAGTTCGCGCACGAGATGGCTGTGCTCAATGCCGCGCGTGATGACCAATCGATACGTCCCCGGATCAAGCGGCACGTTAAACTTGCCGGTCTCCGAGTGCCATTGGTCCACGCAACCGTGTGCGCGGTTTTGCGGGCCGAGATTGGGGGTCGCTGTGCCGTTGAGACCGCTGAACTGCACCTTGCAGGGGATCGAGTTGCCGCCGGTATCGGTGATGTTCAACGCGACCCCGGAAAGGGCGCTGAGCTTCTCGTTGAGCACCGAAGCTTGATTGCCCTTCAGGGGCACCTTGCGCTCTACGGGTGTTCGGCCGCGGGCGGTGATGCGCACGCCGTATTCCCCGTCGGGCAGGTACACGACAAACTTTCCTTGGCCCAAGGGATAACCCGGCAGCGTTTCATTGCCGTGGCGGATTTCGAAAGTGGCGTCATTCACGGGTTGTCCGACCGGGTCTTTCAGTTCGCCGACCAGCAGGTTTTTAGCGGATGAGGCGTACACCAAGGCTTCACTTACCGCGGCGGCGGGTGAATTGGCCACGGCAAGGAAGCGCGTGTACGTCGCCGTCTCGCCTGGCTTGAGGGACAGGGATCCCGGATTTGGCGCGATGCCGCTGCGGCGTTGGCCGTTAACCCAGACAGCGGCGTAGCTGCCGCGATCGGCCGGGTCCACGGCATCAATCCAGCGCACGCCCTGGAACGTGCCGCGTTTGCCGGAGGGTTTCCAGTAGTCGTCCACACTTCCGCGGCGGGCTTCCTTGGAATCGTTGCGGTAGGTGGTGGTGATCGATACGCCACGGGACATGGCGTCCAGCCGGTACACATGTTTTTTGAAAAGCCCCTTGTTGCGTTCGGCGGCCACCACCACCTCAATCTCCGCCACGGCGTCGGCTCCGGATCCGCCAGCTTGGGTAATGCGGATGTGCGAGATGTCGCCGCGCTGGCTGCCGGGGGCAAAGATGGTGAGCTGGTCGTTTTGGCGTTTGTTTAGAGTGAGGTCATAAAGACACCCGGGTGTGATGCCGCCGGTGCCGTAAAAGGTACTCATGTTGGCCCGGCGCAGGGGTTGGTTGCCGGAAATGACGGCGGTGACGTGGTCATTGCGCAATATGAAATCGCCAATGATGCCGTCGGCTTCCTTGCCTTTGGGCAGTTGATCGGTATTGCCCGGGCCGACCTCGAACGCGGTCACGGCGGCTTGGGAGAGGAGGGGATTAAGGAATAGGAGAATGAGGAATTTCTTCATAGCGTTGAGGGCATTGTGGCGGGGAGCAATCTGGTGGCAAGTGAATTCATTATCTCGGGCACAACGGTGAGCGTACCCCGGACTTTTCATTTCACTGGATTTTTGCTAAAAGCCTCGCGTTCATGGCGAGGAAAACTAAATCAAACGCGTCGGCGCCTCTCGCGCCGGTGAAGTTATTGGCGGCCAATCGCAGCGAAATTGCAATCCGCATCTTTCGCGCGGCCACGGAAATGGATCTGCGCACGGTGGCCATTTACGCGCAGGAAGACCGGCTGGCGGTGCATCGGTTTAAGGCCGATGAGGCGTATATGGTGGGCGTGGGCAAGGGGCCGGTGGGCGCGTATCTCGATATTGAAGGCATCGTCGGGATGGCTTCCGAGCGCGGGGTCAATCTGGTGCATCCCGGCTACGGATTTTTGGCTGAGAATGCGGATTTTGCCGAGGCGTGCGCCAAGGCGGGAATGACGTTTGTGGGGCCGCGCCCGGAGTTGCTGCGCCAAATGGGAGACAAAACCGAAGCGCGTGCGCTGGCGAAGGCCGCCGGCGTGCCGGTGTTGCCCGGCACGGATGACGCCATCAAGACTCGCGCCAAGGCGGTGAAGGTTGCCAAGCAAATCGGGTTTCCGCTCATTATTAAAGCTGCCTTCGGCGGTGGCGGGCGCGGGATGCGGGTGGTGCATCAAGCCAAGGATTTGGAGCGGTTGCTCGATGAAGCGCGTGGCGAGGCGGATCGTGCGTTTGGGAATCCGGCGGTGTTCCTCGAAAAGTATGTGCAAAATGCCAAGCACATTGAGGTGCAAATCCTGGGCGATCAACACGGCAACGTTTTGCATTTGCACGAACGCGATTGCTCGGTGCAGCGGCGTTATCAAAAGGTGGTGGAGATCGCCCCAAGTGTGGCGCTTGACGAAACGGTGCGGAACGAACTCTGCGCGGCATCGTTGCAATTGGCCAAGCACATCCGATACGACAACGCGGGTACGATGGAATTTCTGTACGATATGGATTCCAAGGCGTGGTATTTCATTGAGATGAATCCGCGCATTCAAGTGGAGCACACGGTTACAGAAGTGGTGACAGGCATTGACCTCGTGCGCTCGCAGATTCAAGTGGCACAAGGGCACGCGTTGCACGGCGACATGATGCAGCTGCCCAAGCAGAAAAATGTGAAGTGCGTCGGTCACGCTGTGCAATGCCGCGTGACGACTGAAGATCCTGCCAACAATTTCACGCCCGATTATGGGCGCATTATCGCCTATCGCTCGGCGGCTGGTTTTGGACTTCGGCTCGATGGCGGGCAGGGCGATGCGGGCAGTGTGATCACGCCTTTTTACGATTCGTTGCTGGTGAAAATCACCGCGAGCGGGATGAGCTTTCCGCTTGCGCTGGATCGGATGAAGCGCGCGTTGAAGGAATTTCGAATTCGCGGCGTGCAGACGAATATTCCGTTTCTTGAGAACGTGATCAAAAACGAAACGTTTCGTAGCGGGCAAGCGAGCACGGCCTTGATCGATAACACGCCGGGATTGTTTGCCTTCAAGCGTCGGCGCGATCGGGCGAACCGGTTGCTCAATTACATCGGCGACGTGGCGGTGAATGGAAATCCACAGACGAAAGGCTTTGAAGTGAAGGAGCCTTTTAAAGCGATTGCGCCGCCGAAACACAATGGCGACACCGAGCCGCCTGCGGGCACGCGGCAGATTTTACTCGAACAAGGCCCTGAAAAATTCGCCGAGTGGACGCGCAAACAAAAGCGGTTGCTTGTCACCGACACCACCCTGCGCGATGCGCACCAAAGCCTCTTTGCGACCCGAATGCGCACGGCGGATATGCTGCGCATCGCCGACGCCGTCGCGCATCGCGCGGCCGGACTATTCAGCCTCGAGATGTGGGGGGGCGCGACGTTCGACACCGCAATGCGTTTTCTGCGCGAAGACCCTTGGCAACGCCTGCGCCAACTGCGCGAGGCGGTTCCTAATATCTGTTTCCAAATGCTCTTTCGCGGATCCAATGCCGTGGGCTATTCGGATTATCCCGACAACGTCGTGCGGGCGTTTGTCAAACACGCTGCTGAAAGTGGCATGGATATTTTCCGAATTTTTGATTCGCTCAATTACCTTCCCAACCTCAAGGCCGCGATGGAGGCGGTGCAGCACACGCACGCGGTGTGCGAGGGCACCATTTGTTACACCGGCAATATTCTCGACGGCCGGCGCGACAAGTATCCGCTGGAGTACTACGTGAAACTCGCGAAGGAACTCGAGAAAATGGGCGCGCACACGCTCTGTATTAAAGATATGGCGGGCTTGTGCCGTCCGTATGCCGCGCACAAGCTGGTGAAAACTTTGCGTGGTGAAGTGGGGTTGCCGATTCATTTTCACACGCACGACACCAGCGGCGTGAATGCTGCATCGGTGCTCAAGGCGTCGGAAGCCGGCGTGGATATTGTTGACCTCGCGGTTGCGTCGCTCTCCGGTTCCACCAGTCAGCCAAACCTGAACAGCGTGGTGGCCGCGCTGGATCATACGCCGCGCGAGACGGGTTTGGATCTGAGCACGTTAAATGAATTTTCCGATTACTGGGAGCAAGTGCGCAAAGTATACGCGCCGTTCGACACCGGCCCGCGCAGTGGCATTGGCGATATTTACGAGCACGAAATGCCCGGCGGCCAATACACGAATCTGCGTGAACAAGCGGAGAGCATGGGCCTCGGCGCGCGTTGGAAGGAAGTGGCGCGCACGTACGCGGAGGTGAACGATTTGTTTGGCGACATCGTGAAAGTGACGCCGTCCAGCAAAGTGGTGGGCGATATGACGATGTTTTTGGTCACGCGCGGCATCAAGCCGGCGGACGTGGTGAACCTTGAGCCGGGATCCACGCCTTTCCCGCAATCAGTGATTGATATGATGAGAGGCCGGCTTGGTAAACCCCTCGGCGGTTGGCCGCGCCAAGTGCAGCGAGTGGTGCTCGGAAAACAAAAACCGCTCAAGGGTCGCCCCGGTGCGGACTTGAAGCCGCTCAACCTCGAGCGCACGCGCAAAAAACTGGAAGGCGAAATCCATCGCAAAGCCGGCGACGATGCGTTGTTGAGTTTCCTGATGTATCCCGACGTGTTTCGGGAATACAACAAATTCCGGCGCGAGTATGGCGATGTCTCCGTGCTGCCGAGTTCCACATATTTTTATGGGCTCAATCCCGGCGAGGAAATCGCCGTGGACATTGAAGAGGGCAAGACGCTTTACATCAAGCTCATCAACATCAGCGCGCCGGACGAAGATGGATTGCGCACGCTGACCTTCGAGCTGAACGGTTACCCGCGCGAAGTGGAGATTGCCGATGCCTCGCTCAACGTGCAGGAAAAAGCCCAAGCCCAAGCCGATCCCGGCAATGATCTGCACGTGGGCGCGCCCATCCCCGGGATCATCACCGAGCTGGCCGTGGGCGTGGGCGCCAAAGTTTCGAAGGGCGACAAACTGATCACGATGGAGGCAATGAAAATGCAAACCACGGTTTACGCCGCGGCCGATGGGGTGGTGGGCGTCATCCACGTTGGCATTGGCGAATCGGTAGAGGCAAAAGATCTCGTAATGGAATTGCGCGAAGGTTAGGAGAGGTCTTCCTACTTTGGGGTGAAATTCAAATACCGCGGACGGGCGAAAGCGGGTTCAGACGGGGTTTCCAGATTTACTTCAAAAAGGCGTTCGAGATTATTGCCGGCGAGATCTTCAAGTTCCCAGCCCACTTTCAAACGGAAGCCGTTGTCCGCCCAAGGTTTGGTTGGGCGGAAACGCCAGACGGTTTCGTGGTGGGAGACTTCGATGTTGCCATCGACCCTTTGGTCTTGCGCATCGAGCACGGTGAGCATCGTGTGCAGCAGCGCCCAATCGAGCGGGTGCGGGAGGGTGATCATGAGCGGGTCGCGCGTGTTGGCTTTGGGCGGGGTGATTTCCCAGAACTCGAGATCGGGCTGTGCGCGGTCTGCTTTGGTGGTGGCAAAGGATTTTCGGAATGAATTTTTCAGGGGCACGCCGGCTTCGGATTGCCATTTTCCAGATATTTCCAGCACGTATCGCTGGTGGGGGTTCAGTGCCGGGCCGAATTCGAGGTTCAGGTTCACCCCGGTCTTTTGCCGGCCCGGATGGAGCCACAGCGTGAGGCGTTTTCCGTCAGCGCTCCAAAGCTCGGTTTCGCGGAAGGGCTCGTCGACGGGTTTGCCGGTGGTGAGGTTGATGAGTTGGAAGTGCTGAAAAATGTTCCCGCGCTGCATGGGTTCGGTGAAGTGGAGGTAAAATTTTAAATGATTGGCAGGCAGTATTCCGCCGCCGGGATACACGGCGGAAACGCGCGGCGCTGCGGCGCGGATGGCAAAGGTGTGCTCGATGGAGGTGCGTTGGCCATTGGAATCGGTGTGCACCGCTTCGTAAACTTGACCGGCAAGAAATGGAAAGCGCGGAGTGAATTGAATTTGTCCTGAAACCGTTTGGGTTTTCCCCAACAGAGGTTCCCCCCCTTTGGGTCGCACGGTGAGGGTGCCGTTGCCGATCGCCACCACCGCGTCTGCCTCGAAATGCAAAGTGGGTTTCGGCAGGCAACAGCCGGTGACCCAGAGGGCGAACAGCATCAAAAATAGTGCGGACCGGCGCATTCCCCAGTCAAGGGATCGCGCGCGGTGGCGGCAAGATTAATCCGGAGTGATCCACGGTAACGTTCTGTGCAAGGGAGCGTCTCCAATGTGAAATCACATCATCGAAGAGGGCTTGTTTCCCCCTTGTTTTAGTCGATTTAGGCGCGATATGTGAGGATAAGTAGCACCGTTTTAGGCTTGCCGATACCGCCAAATGTGGTAGTTTTTCACCGGGCCACAATATCTTGTGGCTGCCAATTTGATTGGCAAAAGGGGTAAATGGGCGCCTGGAAACGGGCGGGGTGTAGGGATGGCATATACTTCATTCAGGGACTTTTGTGTCGCCGCGCAATTAGCGGAGCCGGATCAGTTTGACCAATGGCAGTCGGATTGGCGTGCGGAGCGTGTTGGCGGCACGGAGGCGGGCACCTTGCCGGAATTTCTTTGTAAACGCAGTGGTAAGACTGAAGCTGATTTTCTCTCGCGAGTGGCTGAGGCTTACGATTGGCAGCGCGTTGAATTGGTTGACGTAAAGCCCACCGCCGAGGCGCGCCGCCGTATCTCTTCCAAGATCGCTTCGCAATATCGCGTAGTCCCAATCAGCGTGGAGGAAGGGGTGTTGTTAGTGGCGGTGTCCGACCCGTTCAACACGGATTTATTGAACGCGGTTCGTTTTGCCGCGATGGGGCCGGTGCGATTTGTGTTGTCCTCTTCAGAAGAAATCGAAAAGAGCTACGAGAAATATTACGGTGTGGGCGCAGAGACGATTGATGAATTGGCGCAGGACGAGGTGGGGGATGAGGATGATTTGGAGCTGATGTTTGGCGATGAAAAGGAAATCGCCGAAGGGGATCAGGAAGCGAGCATCATTAAATTTGTGAATCAGGTCATCTGGCAGGCTTACAAGAGCCGGGCAACAGACATCCACTTTGAACCGCACGAGGATGAGCTGCAAATCCGCCATCGCATTGATGGTATTTTGCATCAGATGCCCTTGCCGGCGGCGCTTAAAGTTTTGCAGGCGGCATTGATCTCGCGCATCAAAGTGATGAGCGGCATGAACATCGCCGAGAAACGCATGCCGCAGGACGGTCGGATCAACGTGCGCGTCAAAGGTGAGGAGATTGATATTCGTGTTTCCACCGTGCCCACGGTGTACGGCGAGAGCGTGTCGCTCCGTCTGCTCACACGTGGCAGCGTGCTCAAGGGGATGGACAGCCTCGGGATGACCGGCCGCATCGAGCAGGGTATCCGCGAAATCATCACCAAGCCGCATGGCATCATGCTGGTCACCGGGCCCACCGGCTCGGGTAAGTCCACTTCGCTTTATTCCTTCCTCAACACCATTAACTCCATCGATAAGCGCATCATGACGGTGGAGGATCCGGTGGAGTATGAAATGAAGGGCATTAACCAAGTGTCGGTTAAAAACGATATTGGGCGCTCCTTTGCGCACGTGCTGCGGCATTTTTTGCGACAGGATCCGGATGTGATAATGGTCGGTGAGATTCGTGATGGCGAGACGGCGGAGATTGCGATTCAAGCCGCCAATACTGGCCACCTCGTGTTTAGTACGCTGCACACCAACGATGCGCCCAGCGCCTATACGCGGCTCATCGATATGGGCACGGAACCCTTTCTGGTGGCCGACGCTATCGAGGCGATCATGGCTCAGCGGTTGGTGCGGACATTGTGCCCGGAATGCCGGGTTGAGCAACAGGTGGCGAAGGAATACCTGTTGAAAGTAGAATTCCCGCCCGCCCAGATTTCGCAGGCGCAGTTTTGGCATGGGGCCGGATGCGATGCGTGTGGCGGTCGGGGGTATCAGGGACGTACGGGCATCTACGAATTATTGGTGGCGAGCGAGGCGATTCAGCAACTGGTCATTGATCGCGCGGCGGCTTCACTAATCGCCGCTCAGGCGCGAGCGGAAGGGATGGTTACCCTTCGCGAATACGGCTGGGGCCAAACGTTGGCGGGCAAGACATCGATCGAAGAAGTGTTGCGCGTCACCCAGTCGCCCGATTCGGGTAACGAACCTCAGGAGAATTTTTAGTGGCCGATTCCAACGATACACCGAAGCCGAAGCCCCGGGCCAAAGCACAAGCTGCTGAAGCGTTGCCTGCTGCGTGCAATGTGGTGGATTGTTCCTCGGGTCGACAGCAGTTCTGGCGGTTTTCTAATAGTAAAAACCAGATGAAGCTGGTGGACGTTCGTGAATCCGAGTCGGCCGAGCAAATTCCGATCAAGCATTTAGATCGCAATGCCAGCCAAATGTGGAGCCCGCATTGTCAAAATGACGCGTGGTTGCCGGCGGACAAAGTGTTTTTCCGCGTCTTGCATTTGCCTCTGTGCGAGGCACGCGAATTGCCGGGCATGGTGGAGCTGCAATTGGACAAAGTTTCGCCGCTGCCGTTGGGGCGCGCGGTGTGGTCATTCGAAGTGGTCCCGATGCACCGTGCGGATCGTGAGCAGCAAACGGTGGTAGTCATGTTAGCCGAGCGCACGGTGGTGGAAGAATGCGTGGGCGAACTGGAAGCGGCCGGTTATTTTCCCGACCGACTAGAAGTGGCGGTTATGCATCAGGTGTTGGCCACGCCGCAGGGTGGCGACCGCCCCGATGGAGCCTGGATTTACCCGCGTTTCATTGAGGGGCGCGTGGTGTGCACGGTGGCTTGGTGGGATGAAGGCGTGTTGCAAAACATCACCCAAATCATCTTGTCCTCCGCCGAACATCTAAATGAATTGACCGAGCAACTCACCGCCACCACTTGGGCCGGCGAGATGGAAGGGTGGCTCACCGGCAGCACCCATTGGCATTTGGTGATCGCAGCGGAGCACGGAGAGCAATGGTTGCCCATCCTTAACGAATGGGCGGGGAAAGGGGTTCAGGTGGAGGCCCCGCCTGATGCCAGCGCATTGGCCGCTGCCTGCGCCGCACGCGCCGCTCGCCCACTTCAACAGGGAAATCTCATCCCTCCCGAACGTCGGGCGAGCTATCACCGACAGGATGTGGATCGCGTGCTCAGCAGCATTCTGACATGGATGCTGTTATTATACGTGATGCTGGTGGCGGGATATTTTGTGTTGAATGCGCAAACCGCCACGCGAAAGGAGGCGAAGTATCAGCAATTGAAAAAAATGAAGGCGATGGAGAAGGAAGTTGAGATCCTTGTGGCCAAACGCAATTTGTTGGTGATGCAGCGAAACAGCAGATTGACTGCCCTGCAAGTGCTTAAGGAGGTGGCCGAACAAATGCCCGAACAACTCTCACTCGGATTTATTAACTCAGTGGAGGTGCGGGGTGAAGGGAATAACATTACCCTCACCGGCCAGGTGGAATCCGGGGAAGGCAGGCGGGTGGATATTTATCGGAATAATCTCGCAAGCATTATGGTTACCGATCCGGTTTCAAAACAATCACGCAAATTATTCCACGAGGTCAGTACCATCAATTCGCGTGAAGGGGCCGCCGGCGCAGATGGTCCGGGGCGGTGGACGATCGTTTGCATGATCCGGCCAAACGAACAATTGAAATGATCGCAATATTAAACATGCTGAATGTGAAGGCGGAAGAACGCCGCGCGGTGAATATTTTCCTGATGTGTGCGCTGGTGGGGGGCAATCTGTTGTGGTTTTCGATGGGGCCGGAACTGTTAAGGCTTCGTGCTCAACTGAGTGAACATCAATCAGAATTACAGCGGGAAAAAATCGTTCAAGCGAATCATCAGGATTACACAAAAAAAGTGGCCGAGCTGAACCCCAATGCCAGTGTGGCCAGTGGCAGTGAACAAGCTGCCAAAGTGCTTGAAACGCTGCGCCGGGAAGCAGAGGGAAACGGGATCACGCTTACCCGAAATGACCTTGCCCGTTCGGGCACCCGCAAGGATAACCCCTTCGAGGAGCACAAACGCAGTGTTGCGTTTGAAACTAGCCTGATTAATTTTGTGAAATTCCTACAGGATGTGGCTGGCAAAGAAGATTCCATGATCCGTGTGAGTGATTACAAAATCAGCCCGACTGCGGATCGCCAACGCATTCAGGTGCAAATGTCATTTGTCGCCAGCTATCCAAAGCCCAATTTTGGTGAAAATAAATCCAAGAAAAAAAAGAAACGTTAATCCGATTCAATCCGTTTATTTTACGATCCAACTCAACCTAGCGAAAGAAAGATCAAGCGTATGAAAAAAACCATAATGACCCTCGCACTGCTGGCGGCCCTCGGCCCGGCTCGCGCTCAACAAGCCCCGCCCGCGCCACAGCCGCCGGTGGCAGAACCCATTGTGCTGCACAAGGGGCACATCATGCAGGGCATTGACCTCGAGGCGTTGCTGGAGGAATACAGCGAAATGACCGGCAAAACCGTGATCACGGGTATGAATGTGCCGAAGGTGACGTTTTCCTTCCGCACCAAAAACGACTTCACCGCTCGTGAGGCCAAGACGTTTTACGAAACGCTGATGTCCACCCGGGGAATCGCCATTGTGGTGGTAAACGACAAGGTGGTTCAAGCTATCCCAGCCTCTGAAGTGGTGAAAACTCCGCCGCCCATTACCGTGTTGCGAAAGGAAGAATTGCCCGAGGGCGAAGTGTACATCAACTATGTGCACCAGCTCAAACATGTGAAAGCTTCAGACACAGTGGATTTGCTTACCGCGTTTGCTAAATCACCTCAGGCAGTGCAGGCCATTGAGAGCACCAAAACACTTGTGCTTCGCGATTTCTCCAACAACGTGCGCCGGATGTTAGATATGTTAGAATTCATTGATGTGGAGGAAAAAAATGAACAGGAAATCGCCGTGGTAAAAATCAAGTACGCCCTCTCGGCGGATATCGCCGCGGCGATCGGTTCGTACACCACAAACCCCACGGGGTCAGCCGCTGCCAATACGCGCCCTGGCAGCACCAGCCGCACCGGTGGCAGCACCAGTCGGACGGGAGGCACCACCAGTCGAACCAACAGCAGCAGCTCTCCCGCCGGCGGCAGCAATACGGCCGGCAGTTCACAGCGGGGAGGATTGCAGCAACGCCTTTCGCAGGTGGTGCAGGGCGCGGCCTTCAGCGGCACGGGCGCGGCCATCCTTGGCGAAACATCCATCATCTCATGGGAACGCGGCAACGAAGTCATTATCGTAGGCACTCCCGCGAAAGTGGAGCAGGCCAAGAATCTCATCACCAAGCTGGATCGAGTCCAACCTCAGGTGCTCATCGAGGCAATTATTATGGATGTGGCTCTCGGCGATGATGCCACATTCGGGGTGTCGATTCGCGAGCAACAGGAAGGGATTGGCAATGATTCCGGAGCCGCGAATCAGGGTGGCTTTTCCAGCGCATTGGCTTCGGCACTCGGGCCGGCGGCGTTTGCCACCAACTCCGTTGGAGGATCCGGTGCCGGGTTCAATTACTGGGGCAAGTTTGGCCTGAACTGGGAGGTGGCACTCGAGGCGATCAACAATGATACCCGCGTGGAAATCCTTTCGCGGCCGCGCATCCAAACCACTCATGCATCATTGGCCGAGCTGTTCATCGGTGACACGCGACCGGTGGTCACCGGCTCCATTCGCGATATCAATGGCGGCACCAGTTCGCAGTATCAAATGCAAAAAATCGGGATCACGCTGGAAGTGCTGCCTTTCATTAATGACGAAGGCGTGGTGTCCATGGAAATTAACCAGCAAATTCAGGACATCGTTGGCTCACAAATCATCGACGGCAACGCCGTGCCCATCACCACCGATCGTTCGGCCAACGCCAAGGTGAATGTGCGTGATGGGGAGATGGTGGTGCTCGGCGGGTTTATCAAAACCAAGGTCACCGAAACACAAAGCAGCGTTCCCGTGTTAAGCGACGTCCCGGTTTTGGGCGCATTATTCCGGCGTACCGTGGATGTTAACGAACGTAACGAGCTGATCGTGATGATGCGGCCCACCGTGTTGGCTTCGCCCGAGGCAGCTTACACAAAAGCGCTGAGCGAGCTGGAAGGCAAACCGGGCTTGAAAGCGGCGCAGTTTAACGAACGCTTGCTGACCAATAAATGGGAGGTTTTTTTGGATGAAGATCGCAAGCGCAAGGAGAAAATTATGCGCGAGCGGCATGGCATCGACTTGAATCAACCCGATGAGAAACCGTTAGCCGAACCACGGCGGCTCAATGGTTTGGATCAATTGCGGCGTCAACAGCGCTAAGCTTAACGCCGGCCGTCGTACCACCAGTTGCACGTTTCGCGCCGGCGAAGGTTGACGCCTGCCGTGAAGGTGGAGCGGAGCATAAATCCCATCAGGCGGAATGGGGAATACATGATCATCCGGCGGTTGGAGGAAAGCAGTGGCGGATGGCAAATGATGCGCACCCGCTGCCGCCGTCGGCGGGCAAGCCGCTTGAGGCGGTGATCGAATTCAATTTCCTCGGCTGCATACAGTTTATGGCTGAAGCCTTCCAACTCGCGAAACGCTTCCGCGCGGCAGAAAATATACGAGCCGGCGGGCCAACGAAATACGCGACTGATTAAGTTCCAAATTCCCAGCCCCATGCGCGCCCACCACGGCATCGCTTTCATCCGGATCACCGCGCCACCGCCGAGGGTGTTTTCCTCTTCCATCCATTCCGCCGTGGCAGCGAAGAGCCCCTCGCAGGGTGTGGAATCCGCATCAAGAAAAATAATCCAATCCCCGCGCGCGGCATTCCCCGCCGCATTCCGCGATCGGGAGATTTGGTTTTGTGCTTCAAACACCACTCGCGCTCCGGCTGCCTCCGCGATCGCGGCGGTGCGGTCGGTCGAGTTATTATCACAAACCACCACCTCCATTTCCCAACCCCGAGCGCGAAAGGTCTCGCCGGCGGCATCCACTGCCGCCAAGGTTTCGCCCAACAGTTTCTCCTCGTTAAACGCAGGAATAGCAACGGAGATCAACACGCCGCACTATGCTCCGAACGGCGGGAAACTGAAAGTCGGGAAAATTTACGAGGGTTGATGCCCAGGCCCAAGGAAACGCGGTAACTTGGAACGCGGGCATTGGTCATTGAGACTTCCTTTTCCCTCTGATACTTTTGTTCCTCGGTTTTTAACGGCAACGCAATGGAGAGTTTTCCCAAAAAAAAGGTGGCCACCCCGCGTAAGCCGGGCCGATGGCGGCGCCGTTTGGTGTGGGGTGTGGGCATCGTGTTGCTGCTGCTCATCGTGGGTTGGTCTGTGCTGAGCAGCAACTGGTTCATGCGCGCGGTATTGCTTCCCAAACTAAACCACGCCCTTAACTCAACCGTACAATTTGAACACTCGCGTTGGTCGTTCGGTAGCCAACTTCAGTTGGAAGGCGTCACGCTCCACACCATCGGCGAGCGGCCTCTCCTCAAAGCCTCCCGCGTGCAAATCAATTATCAATGGCGCGATTTGTTCGCGGGCCGCATGGCGTTCGGGAAAATTGAATGCGACGAACCTGAACTATTTCTACACATCGACCGGAACGGCCAAGCCAACTATGCCCCCTTGCTTGAGCGCCCTCGTTCAAATCGCCCCGGGAAACCGTTCCAAATTAAACAAATGTCAATCCACGGCGCGCGGGTGGAGTATCGATGTGACCATCAAAGTGGCACCACCGAATCCGTGCAATTATCCGGCGTGACCATTACCTCCAACGAATTTGCTTCCGGCCGATCCAGCGAGCTCACCGTGAACGGTCGCGCCGGGTACTCCTTGAAACCGCTCCAGCAACCCGGCCAAGGATTGGCTGGTGAGTTTCAGGTGAAATTCACACACCAACTTGATGAACATTTGCTCCTCACGCGGCTCAAAAGCGAAGGTCATTTTCAAGTGGCTCTGGCTACCGGACAATTTGCATTTGCCACGGGGCTGAACACTGAATTGGACGCCGAAGTCACCGCAGAAACGTTGCAACGATTCGCCCTGCACTTTACGCACGCGGGCACTGCGTTGGGCAAGATCGAGGCCAGCGGTGCCTTGCAGCCCGGCACCGGCGCGGCAAATCTTACGGTGGCATTGCATGGGGTGAATCAACGGGTCCTGAATTTTCTGGGTCGGCCGGTAGGGCTGGATTTTCATTCCACGGTGCTAGACTCAACCAACCACGTTCGCGTGGCGGGATTCGGCAAAACGCTGGAAGTGCGCGGGACCCTGCAGGCGCAGCCATTCCATCTCAGCTCCAGCGAATTCACCACGCCGCCGCTGGAACGTGGCGGAGGAGAATATGCGTTCGCCATCGACACGGCCGCCCGCACCGCTCGGCTCGACACACTGGTAGTGAACGCCGCGCATGAGGGCACTCCTTTGCTCGTTGGGCATCTCGATCGCCCCATGCAATTTGACTGGAGCACCCGCGCCGCACCCTTGGGCGAATCGTTATTTTCGCTCTCTGCGCAAGATATCAATCTTGCCGATTGGCCTTCGTTGCTGGGGCAATACGCTGTGGAAGGCCACGTGGCTGCCGGTGTGAATATTCATTTTCAGGAAGCCGGCCGTCGCATTGGCTTTGCCCTTGCGGCCGAAGGTGCCGGCTTGCGGTTGCAGAAAGGCGATCCCATTCTCTTACCTGCCAGCCTGCGCGCGGATGGGACACTGCAGGATTTTCGCCAGTTAACGCTATCCAAATATTCATTGCGCCTCGGCAGCACCAACGCCCCGGCGTTTCTCGCCTCCGGCAACCATGTGCTTTGTGATTTACGCGAACGCACAGCCAGCGGGCAAACCACGGTGCGGGCCGATTTGGCGCGCGTACGTCCGTGGATATCCAAAGCGCCCAATTCACTGAGCGGAATATTTGATTTTAACGGGACCATGACCGCGGGCCTGCGCGCTCCGCAATTTCAGTCCGTTAAGGGCCAACTAAATCTGGCCAATTTCAATGTTCAGGCGGGGCAACACGGAATCACTAACCTGTTCACACGGGCCAATGTTGACCTGCGCCTCGACGGCGGTCACCGGCTCAAGGTGAATGGCCTTGGCGCGCGCGTAGCGTTGCGCGGCTTTGAAATTGCACCGCACCTCACCGCCAAAGGCGACTGGGATTTGCGCTCGGGCCATCTGAATTTTCAGGAAATAGTGTTGAAGGATTTCCGGCTCGCTCGGTTTGCTGCCCAAACCGGCATCACGCAGTTGACCAATGGCGTGCTAGCGGCCACCGTTTCGGTGAATCACATTCCCGGCCGGCACACTCAAGTGAACGGTCAAGCGACCTTCACCGACGTCCGCCAACCCGGTTGGCGCGCGCCGATGACGTTTTCCGCCAGTGGGAAATTGACGCTGGACGAAAGCCGCATAGCACGGTGGCCGGTGTCAGTGGCCGGCATGCGGGTAGAATTTCCGCGCGCCGATGTGCTCGATGGCGAACTGCAACTCACCGGCGGCTGGCATCCGCACACCGGTGCCGCCGCCTTCACCCTGGACGACGCCGAGCTGGATCATCGCTTGCTCGCACCGTGGTTGGCCGACAACGGTGGAGCGCTGACGTGGACCGGCGGCAAACTTAAATGGATTGGGAAAACCGAGGTCAACCTTGACGGTCACGGTGGTGGAACCCTGCGCGGCATCGTTCACGCCAGCGGGGTGCTCGCCGAGGCGCGGGGTTTTGATTGGCCGAAGGTGCCGATGAACGCCGAGCTTTACCTTGATTGTTCGCGTGCAATTCCTGAGGACGGCCAACCGGTCAATACGATTCGGGATGCAAACCTCAAAATAATGTTGCCCGATAAAACCGCCGCCCGTTTGCGCTTCAGTGGCCAGCATCACCCCGGCACCCATCGGTGGCGCGTGGTGTTTCAACCGCCGGCGGAAAAGGAAAAGAGCTTCATCAACCATCATTTGCTACAGCCCTTGCTCAGTAAAAAACTTGCCCCGCGCAAACTCACCCAAGGCGTGCTGCAGCTCCCGGGCCAATTGGAGATTACCAGTGGCGGCCAAGGTGAGTTTCAATTGAAAGGCGATGTAGAACTCGCCAGCGTTCGGATGGACGATCCAAGCAAGCAATGGCCCGATAAAATCCTTAGCGCCACCGCCTCACTCGACCTCGCCCGACAAACTATGCCCGGAACCGGCGAATGGCGACTCCGCTCCAGCGGCACCCGCGGGTTTATTTTCATCAACAATAAACACAGCGGCACTTTCAGCGTAAAAGGTGATTTCAATCCCTTCCGTAGTCATGGAAATCTGGAATTGGACTGCCGGGACTTGGACCAGCTTGTCCTTGCCCCCGTGTCCGATTTGCTCGGCGGCCCCGCATTCCAAACGATCCGCGTTAAAATGCTCAAAGGCTTGGTGCGCATTGATGGGGCAGGTAGCGGCCAGGTGGATGCCCTTCTTCATTTGGATCGCGTGCGGTTGACGGGGGATCCCGAGCGTGCGCCTGCCCGTGCTTTGCTGCTCAATTTCAAGGGCGGTGTGACCAATCACGTTTATCACTTCGATAATTGCGCTGCGACATTAACGGCCACCAATGCGTTTACCGGGGAATCCAGTTTGAAAGTGGCGGGCCGTTTGGATTTTTCCCGGCGCGCGAATCCTTCGGGGCATCTGAAGGTTAAGTCTAAGTCGCTCGACATCACGGCACTGGAGGGAATGTTTGAACAATTTAGCAAACCCAAGCCCGCCGCATTCCCGGTTGCGCCCATCGCACCCACTGCACCTGCGGTGACGCGCTCGGTGTTCCATAATTTCCAGTGGGATTTTGATGTGAAACAAATGCACTGGTTTGGCCTCACCGGTACGAATGTGTTGGGAAGCATCGTGCTCGATGGCGACGAAGTGCATTTGAAACCGCTGGAAATGAAACTCTTCGGGACCCCCGTGATGGCCGAAGGCTGGTTTATTCCGCAGGGAAATCGCACGCGTTATGCAATGAATATTTCCTGTGAACAGCTTCCGCTGAATCAGCTGAATGATTACTTCAAAATTAAACGCGCGCACAATTACGGATTGCTCGATGCCCGATTCCATGTGGCCGCCAATGCGTTGAGCGGGCCTGAATTTCAAAAGAGTTTTTTGCTGCGCGGCATTGATAACGGCCCGGCCCATTTTACAACCACCAAAGCGCATTGGGCTTTTTTTCGCGATGGCAAAATGCCCAAGCCCAATGTCATCCCATCCGCGGTGACCAGCATTATCCAAATTGTTCCCGGCCTGTCATTACCCATGAATCAAGTGTCAGGCGCTTTAGGAAATATCGCGTCTCTATTGGGTGACAAGGAATTGGGGGCCAGCCATTTGGATCAGGGAGAGTTGGAAATTTCTGTGAGCAAAGGGCTCATTTCACATGATTTCACAGTGGCCGGACCACTCGTACGGGCAAATATTCAGGGTGAGTTTAAGCTGGCAAATCATTGGGACAAGTCGCTCATCAACGAAACACTCACCATCGAATTCGCCCCCAATTTAGCAAACAAATATAGTCCGGCCGCGTTTGTTTTCCCGAATAACAAGTTTGTGAAAATTCCCCCCTGTCTTTCGATTTCAGGCCCGTTAAATGATATAGTTTTTAAGCCAAACGAATTGGGTTTGTCACTGATGGTGGGCAGGCAATTGACGGCCACCCCCGGCAGATTATTTCGCAAACTGCCCATTCCGTTGCTCAACAAGGAAGAGGACATGATCGTGAATCCATTGGGCCTTCTGCGGTGGCTCATTCCCGGCGGGAACGAGGATTGATTGAGTGCCCCTATTTGGTACACTCCGCGCGCATGCAACCGGTTTTTGATTACCTCCAAGCCCACCGTGGCCACTTTGAAGAGGAGCTCTGCGAATACCTTCGCTTGCCCAGTGTTTCTGCCCAGAGCAAACACGCCAAAGACGTGCGCGCCACGGCAGATTGGGTGGTGAATCACTGTCGCGCCATCGGGCTCAAGGCAAAGAAACACGCCACGGATTTTCATCCAATCGTGACAGCGACCACCCCCAAGCGGCCGGGCAAACGTCCTCACTTTTTGGTTTACGGCCATTATGATGTACAGCCGCCGGAGCCGCTACACGAATGGAACTCACCGCCCTTCGAGCCCATCATTCGCAATGGCGCGGTGTACGCACGCGGAGCCACGGATAATAAAGGACAGCATTTTGCGCATCTCAAAGCGGTGGAAGCGTTTTTGAAAACCGGCACTGAATTGCCGTGCGATCTCACGTTTGTGATCGAGGGCGAAGAGGAAGTGGGAAGCGAAAGCCTGACGACATTTCTGCGCCAAAAGAAAAAAGAATTGAAATGCGACACTGTGGTCGTTTCCGACACCGGCATGCCATCCAAAAAACATCCCGCGCTCACCTACGCCCTGCGCGGCGTGGCGGCGATGGAGGTGACCGTGCGCGGGCCGAAGGCGGATTTGCATTCAGGAATTTACGGCGGCAGCGTGCAAAATCCCGCGATGGCGCTGAGCCAAATGTTGGCGGCATTGCTCGACAACAAAGGGCGCATTGCCGTACCCGGATTTTACGACAAAGTGCAAAACCTTTCCGCCCACGAACGAAAGCAATTCAAACGGCTCCCGTACAGTGAGGCGGGCTACAAAAAACTCCTCGGGGTGAACGGTCTCTACGGCGAGGCAGGCTTCACCGCCATCGAACAACGGAGCGCGCGGCCCACGTTGGAAATCAACGGTCTCACCAGCGGCTATCAGGGCGAGGGCAGCAAGACAATTGTCCCCTCATGGGCACGCGTGAAGATTACCTGCCGTATCGTGCCCGACCAGCAGCCACGTGAAATATTGCGGCTACTGAAAAAGCAGTTGAAACGGCTTTGCCCGCCCGGCGTACGATTGGAAATCGAAGAAGGCCACGGCGCAGAGCCATATTTGGTGTCGCCCACCGGCCCGCGGGCGCAGGCGGCATTGGGTGCGTTACGCGAAGCGTTCGGACACGAACCGGTTATTTTGCGTGAAGGCGGATCCATTCCGATTATCACCGAATTTAAAAAAGTGCTGGGCGCGGATTCACTGCTGCTCGGGTTGGCGTTGCCGGACGATAATCTCCATTCGCCCAATGAAAAATTTGACCTCACCTGTTTCCATAACGGCGCGGCTATGAGCGCCCGTCTTTGGCCGGCCTTGGCCGCCGCATCATCGTGAACGAATCCAAAAAAACCTCCATCAAGGCCGAGCCCGCGGAATTATCCGCTGGGCTGCGGCGATTTTTATACTTTACCGCCACCATCACGGGCGCGGTAATTCTCATCGTGGAAATCCTTGGCGCGAAAATGCTTTCGCCTTTTCTCGGGACTTCGCATTTTGTGTGGACGGCTCAAATCGCGGTCACGTTGGTCGCGCTTTCCGCGGGTTATTTTGTGGGGGGCTGGATGGTAGACCGCTCGCCGCGTTTGAATTTTCTTTATTATTCTATTCTGGGTGCCGCGGTGTATCTCGTCGGCACGGTGTCGATGGTGCGGCCGATTTGTTTCAAACTCTTGAAGCTCCCGCTCGAGTGGGCGTCGCTATTTGCCTCGGCGTTTTTGTTTCTCGTGCCGTTGGCGTTGCTGTCAATGACCGGCCCTTTCCTCGTGCGCGTGCTCACGCAATCAGTTGAAAAAGTGGGAGGCAACATGGGCCGACTTACTGCCATTAGCACTCTCGGCAGCGTGGCGGGGGCGGTGTTGATTGGGTATGTGCTCATCCCAAATTTCCCAAACTCGGTGACGATGCTGATTACTGCGGGCGTCTTGGTTGCGTTAGTGGCGGTTTACTTTATGGTGTGGGGGCGTAGCGAGTCGGCGGTTACCGGGTTGGTGGTGGCGGGGTTGCTTGCGGCCGGCCTGGGCCACAGCGGTTTGCGCGGGGAATTTGCGGACACGATGAAATATGGCGGGCTAACCTGGGATGTGCTTTATCGCGGTAACTCGAATTATGGCGAGTTGCTGGTCATCGAATATCGTGACGGGGAGAATGTGGAGCGCCGATATCTCAACGATCAACTCATTCAAAACACGTACGATCCTAAAACGGGTCAGAGCCGCGCGCTTTTTTCCGGGGCGTTGCGGTGGTTCGCGCATGCTTACACGCCTCAGCTGGATAACGCGCTTTGCATCGGTATGGGCGTGGGCATTGTGCCAATGCAACTGGCGGCTGATGGCGTGGCGGTGGATGTCGTGGAAATTAACGGCGCGGTGATCCCGATGGCTGAGCAATATTTTGGGTTTGATTCCAGCAAGGTCAACGTGATCGTCTCCGATGGGCGACAGTTTCTCAATCAATCGGATAAGCAATACGACGCGATTATTTTGGATGCGTTCCTTGGGGATTCCACTCCCAGCCATCTCATGACGCAGGAAGCCTTCACCTCCATCCGCGAACATCTTTCGCCTACGGGTGTGCTGGTGATTAACTGTTTTGGGGAGTCCACGGATAAACGCCAGTTTTTTGCTGCTTCGCTGGACAAGACCCTGCGCTCGGTTTTTGTCGGCGAACACAGCGTCACCGTTCATGCCTCGGGACAGGGCAATGTGTTTTTTGTGGCCACGGCCGCGGGCAAGCTTGTGAAGCACCGCCCGCCCGCCGCCCCCAACGCCGAGGCTCGCGAACGGATGGCGGCGTTGGTTGAGGATAGCGCCATCCGGACGGAGTGGGTCACTTGGTGGCAAGAGGCCAATGGCACGGGACCGTTTTTTTCTGAACATTTCCAGATGCAGGAAGAGCTCGGATTGGCGTGGAAAAAAGAGCGAGTGTATGATCCCAACGTGGGGAGCATTCTGCTGGATGATTTCAATCCCGTGGAATTTTACGACGCCCACAACCGTGAAGCAAATCGGCGTGGGTTAATGGATTTCATCCAATCCACTGATGGCTGAAAGCGAAACAAAAGCCTCCGCAGTGGGGCTCCCGCTATTCGCGGTGACCATTTTCTGGGGTGCGTTTCTGCTGTTTCTCGTGCAGCCGCTGATCGGCAAATACATCCTCCCGTGGTTTGGCGGCACGCCCGGCGTATGGACGACGTGCCTGTTATTTTTCCAATGCCTGCTGCTGGGCGGCTATGCTTACGCGCATTGTCTCAACCACTTTTTCCCGCTGCGCAAACAGGTGATTATTCACGGGGTGTTGCTGGCGCTGGCGGTGATCACCTTGCCCATCACGCCCAGTGAAAGTCTCAAACCGGTGGGAGGAGAATCGCCCACACTGCAAATCCTGCTGTTGCTTGCCTTGAGCATCGGGTTGCCCTATCTCGTGCTCTCCGCCACGGGGCCGCTGGTGCAGGCGTGGTTCGCGCGCACGCACCCGGGGCGTTCGCCGTATCGTTTGTATGCGCTTTCCAATGTGGGTTCCTTACTGGCGTTGGTTGGGTATCCGTTCCTTGTGGAACCGTGGAGCTCACGGACTTCGCAAGTGAATGGCTGGTCGTGGGGCATGCTATTTTATGGTGCCGCGTGTGGTTGGCTGGCGTGGCGTTTGTATCGCGCCAAGGATGTTGGCAAAGTAGAGCTGGAGGAATCCACCGAGGAATCCCCACTTTCCAAAGCCATGCGCTGGCTACTGTGGCTGGCGCTGCCCGCCTGTGGGACGGCGCTGCTGATGGCCACCACCAACAAGCTTTGCCTTGATGTGGCCGTCGTGCCCTTCCTGTGGGTGCTGCCACTGGCGCTTTATCTGATTACCTTTATCATTTGCTTCGACAACCCTCGTTGGTACGTGCGCGAATATTTTGTGCCGTTGCTGGTGCCGCTATGGGTGGGAGTTATCTGGGCGTTAAAGGAGGGGGTGGATATGGGCATCCTCACGCAGGTAGGCCTTCTCTGTGGCGCGCTGTTTGTCAGCTGTATGGTTTGCCACGGAGAACTCTATCGACTACGGCCGGAGCCGGCGCGGTTGACGCAATATTTTCTTGGCATTTCGGGTGGCGGTGCGCTGGGAGGATTGTTTGTGGCGGTGCTGGCGCCGCTTTGGTTTGATGGCTATTGGGAATTCCATATTTCATTGTGGACGGTCGGATTGCTTTTTTTTGTGGCGTGTTGTGTGCGGCGTGAAGATTGGCGGGTGACCAAGTGGCATCTGCGACTGATCTTATTGGGGTGTTGGTTGACGGTTTGTTTGGCGCTGTTGAAGGATTCCAGCTTAAACGGAAAATGGCGCGCACTCTCGGTGATGGTGCCTTTTGTGGTGGCCTGTTTGTTAACGCGCTTGGTGTACCAGCAATGGTGGGGACCATTGCGGCGAACAGAATCGCGTGAATTATATGCGGGAATCATCGGTGCGTTTGGTGCATTAACATTAACGCTGGTGGCATTGGTAATTGCTGGAGATAGTTTGGTTAACAGTAAATTTCATTATCTCAACCAATTTCATCCCGGCATTTGGGTGGTCACCGCGTTGTTGGCGTTAAATGCATTCGTTTGGAACAGTGTGCGTACTTGGCGTGGATGGCGCATCCAATGGGGCTGGGCTGCGGGCGGTTGGGTGCCGGTGCTGGTGGCGTTGGCGGTGGGGCTGATCATCCAAGCCCGCGACGGGCGTGGCGATGCGATTTATCGTGAGCGCGGATTTTATGGGATTTTGAAAATATCAGAATTCTCACTTGGCGATGACGAGTTTCGTTTGTTGCTAAACGGCCGCATTACACATGGCTACCAATTTACCGGAACCGAGGCCAGTAAACGGGTGACAACATATTATGGCCCGCCAACAGGTGTGGGAATCGCAGTACAACATTTTCCGATTGATGCAAATTCCACCCAAGGGTTGCGCGTGGGCGTAGTGGGCCTCGGCGTGGGAACCTTGGCCGGCTATGCAGAGCAGGGCGATTATTATCGAATGTACGAGATCAACCCGCAAGTGGTGAAGTTATCCGCGTTGGAGGTGGGCACGTTTACCTATTTGCTGCAGGCAAAAGATCGCGGGGCTGAGGTCGAGGTGGTGCTGGGCGATGCGCGGTTGTCGATGGAGGCAGAGTTGCGCGCGGGCAAGCCTCAGGGATTTCACGTGCTGGCGCTGGACGCATTTAGCAGTGATTCCATTCCGGTGCATTTATTGACGCGGGAAGCGGTGGCGATTTACCTGAAACACCTTGATCCAAAAGGGGTGTTGGCCGTTCACATTTCAAATCGGTATCTGGATTTGGAACCTGTGGTGCGGCGCTTGGCTCGGGAATTCGGGCTTACAATGATGGTGGTAAATAACCTTGATGGCGGCATAGATGAAGAATGGGTTTATGGGTCCGCTTGGGTGCTCTTGGGTCGTGACCCGGAATTTTTTGAAACCGCCGCACTGTTTGGCTATCCGTTTGCGGATCTTACAGAGGACGAAGATTCGCCGCTGTGGTCTGATGATTATGCGAGCATTTTCCGGATCATGTATAAACCCGATTGGTGGTATCGTTGGGGCGATCGCTGGAAACGGTTAACGGGGCAAGCGCAATGACCTCGGGCGAACAACCGACGTGGCTCTCTTTATTTCCGGACCACGATTTTGAGTTTCGCTTTGGCGCACGCCCGGGCAATGCAGCGAGCTTTTTCGCTGATACATTGGACCACTCCACCCTCATGGACGGGCGCCAAAACGCCTTGGAGGAAGCCACGACACAATGTGTATTTGAGGAATCATCCGCGGCCGAAGCTGTTGCCGAATGCCTCGCTTGGGCTGGATTGGACGGGGGAGGGTGCCGCGAACTGGCGCTGCATTGGGAGCCGGATTTTCTGATTTTATTGCCGGACGAAAAGGGGCGGTTCACTTTTCGAGCGGGGGCGGTCTGTTTCCCGTCATCTTGGCGGCCGGAAGAAAAAATCGGGCTGCCGGTACACGCCATCCATTCGCCGGTGCCCACGCTCAACGAATCCCTCGGCGCGCGCCTCGATAAATTCCTTGCTCATCTCGAACCGGGCAAGGCATGGGAGCGCTCCAATTGGGGGCTGAGCCGCTCGCCGGAACTCAACCAACATCCCACCCGAGACACCCCGCGCCTCACGCCGCCATTTACTGATGCCGAGGTGTGGATTCGGATTGAAGATCAAGTGCTTTTCAGGCTGCCGCAAACACAAGCGTTGCTCTTTGGCATTCGTTTGGTGAATGTGTTACTGGCAGAACTCAAAAAATTCCCCGAAGCTCAAGCCGGTTTGTACCGCGCCATCGCCACGATGCCAGAAGATGTTGCCGATTACAAAAACGTCACCGATGGACGCGAGCAGTTGCTTGAGCTACTCCGTTCGTAATCATAAATCATCAATCGGAAATTTCTTCGGTAAGCGCCGCGCCGCGCCGCGCTTTTTCGCCGGAAGGGTAATTCGAAAGCAACGCGACGCTGGAGGCGATGATAAGCCCGGCGCTGAAAAGGCTGAGGTTGCTGGCGGGCATCAAGCCGATCAGCCAAAAGCCGAGGAAGGGAGAAATGAAATTGCGGATGCCATTGAAAAACAGGTGCACGCTCATATAATCGGCTACGTGTTTCGCGGGCGCAAATTTGGTAACCCAAAGGCTCCAGGCCACTTCGCCGCCCGCGTTGGCTACTCCGAAAAGTCCCGATGCGATGCACAGTCCGGTCATTGAAGTGCTGTGAAAAAAGAGTGCCAGCGATACCGCAAAGAAAAGATTCAGAATCACTCGCAACACAAAAAAATTCATTTTGTCAAAGAGGCCTCCCCAAAGCGGACTGAAGATCAGCTTCACGATGTTGGGGATGAAAACAAGGATCAGCGCAATGCGGGCGGGAGTGGGCTCAAACCCCAGCGTGTAGACGTCCGCGTATTCGCCTGCATTGGCAAGATATTCCACGCGCAACGGGAAAAGCATCAGATTTCCAATCCCAAAGATCATCCAGCAAATGAGGATGTGCCGGAACAATTTGTCCTCTTTTACAAATCGCAGCGAGCGGAAGGGATGTGTGCCTTCCGCGCCCGTGAGTGTCTTGCCGGGGAGACGCGAAAAACAGAAGGCCGCCCACGCGAATGCGAATGCAAATATCAACATCAATCCCCAGGGAAAGTGGGAAAGTTTTTGGCTGTCGTTGCCGTTGGTTAAAATCCAGCCTACTAGCAAGCCAAACGATGCCGCGCTGATGATGCGAATCATGGCTGACCGCGAAAAATATTTTCCGCGCTGTTTAGCTGGATAATTTTCCTGATAAATTTGGGTGACCATCGGGATAGTCGCTGTACCCAAAGTGGTGGCCACAATAATGCCGCAAATGAAAATCCAGCGATCATTCACTGCCGCCAGTAATGCGAAGCACCCCGCCGCGCCCAGCGCCAGACGCGAGGCTGCCTGCGCAGTGGTCCAGCCCAAGTCCGCCACACGCGAAACCACCACCGGCCCCAGCATAAACCCGAGCGCCCCCGCCGCCGCGATCGTCGCTTTCGCCGTTGCCCCGAAGTCAAACCATTGCACTGCGATTAACAACAGGAAAGCCGTGAACGCCGTTTCCAGAATCCCCGAAGCCACCGCCCGAAGGCGTTCGTAGCGGTAAGTGAGGGCTGTCCGGTTCAAGGGCCGGAAAGATTAAGCTGAATTATCAGCTGAAGCGAGTTCCTCTTCGCAGTCGACGATTTGCTGGATTTGGGTGAGGAACCAGCGGTCGATTTTGGAGAGCTCGAAGATTTCGTCGACGGTCAGGCCAGCCCGGAGGGCGTGGCGGAGGTAGAAGACGCGTTCGGCGTTGGGGGTGGTAAGTTTCTGGGTGATGAGATCGCGCGGCAGGATGTCGCGGTCGCCATAGACGGTGTCGCCCACGCGCCAGCCTTTGCCATCGCCACCGAGGCCGGCCCGGCCGATCTCCATGGAGCGCAGGCATTTTTGCAGGCTCTCCTTAAACGTGCGGCCGATGGCCATGGCTTCGCCGACGCTTTTCATTTGAGTATTGAGCGTGGGATCGGCCTGTTGAAATTTCTCGAAGGCGAATCGCGGGATCTTGGTGACGACGTAGTCGATGGTGGGCTCGAAGCTGGCGGGGGTTTCGCGGGTGATGTCGTTGGGGATCTCGTCGAGGGTGTAGCCGACGGCGAGTTTGGCGGCGATCTTCGCAATCGGAAATCCGGTGGCCTTGGAGGCGAGGGCGGAGCTGCGGCTCACGCGCGGGTTCATTTCGATGACGATCATCCGGCCGTTGTCCGGGTTGACGGAGAACTGGATGTTCGAGCCGCCGGTTTCCACGCCCACAGCGCGGATGATAGCGAAACTCGCGTCGCGCATGATTTGGAATTCCTTATCCGTGAGCGTCTGGATGGGGGCGACGGTGATGCTGTCGCCGGTGTGCACGCCCATTGGATCAAAGTTTTCGATGGAGCAAATGATCACGCAGTTGTCGGCCTTGTCGCGCATGACTTCCATCTCGTATTCCTTCCAGCCGATGAGTGATTCCTCGATGAGGATTTCATTCACGGGCGAAAGGTCGATGCCTTTCTTGGTCAGTTCCTCGTATTCATCGCGGTTATAGGCGATGCCGCCGCCGGTGCCGCCGAGCGTGTAGGCGGGCCGGATGATGAGGGGAAATTTTCCAATGCGGTCGGCAATGGCCCAAGCATCTTCCATGTTGTGGGCGATGCCGCTCACGGGCACGTCCAAGCCGATCTCGAGCATCAATTCCTTGAAACGCTCGCGGTCCTCGCCACGCTCGATGGCGTCGGCCTTGGCGCCGATCATTTCCACACCGTGCTTTTCCAAAACGCCGGTTCGGAAAAGCTCCATCGCAGTGTTGAGGCCGGTCTGCCCGCCGAGCGTGGGGAGCAAAGCAAGCTGACCTTCGGCCCCGAGCGACTTCATCTCGGCCAATTCGCGCCCGATAATTTTCTCAACCGCTTCGGGCGTGACCGGCTCGATGTAGGTGCGGTCGGCAAATTCCGGGTCGGTCATAATCGTGGCCGGATTGGAATTCACCAGCACCACACGATAGCCCTCCTCCTTGAGCGCCTTACAGGCCTGCGTTCCCGAATAATCAAACTCACACGCCTGCCCAATAATAATCGGGCCAGCGCCGATAATCAGAACCGAATGAATGTCGTCTCGTCGTGGCATAAACCGCCGGAGGGATACCGGAAAACGGCGCGCGTGGACAGAGATTTTTGGGGGAACCGGATTTTACCACAGAGGCACAGATGAACGCAGATTCAAAATCTGAGACTAAAGGCTCAACCTATTTCCTTGCGCAGCCAGTCTGCCGGAATGAACTTCACGGGCAATCCACTTGGTTTTCGCGAGTAGGGCGTGACCACTTG
This sequence comes from Limisphaerales bacterium, assembly GCA_014382585.1. Classification (NCBI taxonomy): domain Bacteria; kingdom Pseudomonadati; phylum Verrucomicrobiota; class Verrucomicrobiia; order Limisphaerales; species Limisphaerales bacterium. The sequence goes on from JACNJL010000026.1 coordinate 176,228, forward strand.
TGGGCTGACAACGAAATTCCGCCCTTTCGGATAATTCGCCCGAAAAGCCTTCAGTCCGCGCGTCTCAAAATTATCCGTGGACCATTTGCACTCAATGGCATCGACCGTGCCGCGTCCGCGCGGGATAACAAAATCAACCTCGCGTTGCTGCTTGTCGCGCCAATAGTGAATCTTGGTAACTGGAATGGAAAGCAGCGTATCGAGCACCAAGTGCTCCCAAAGCAATCCGCAATCTTCCGGTCGCAGTTCGCCCCAGCCCCGGGCATAGCAGACGAAGCCGGTGTCAAAAGCATACACCTTTGGTTGCCCCACCAATTCACGCCGGCCCCCTGCGGAATAGGGCCTCAACAAACGCGCAGCGTGGGTGATTTGAAAAACATCCAGCCAGTTCATCACCGTGGGTCGCGTGGCGCCGCAGTGTTTGGCCAGCGACGTCACCTCAACCTGCCCGCCGCTCTGTCGCAAAACCAACTCCAGCAGTTTCAAGAAACTGGCGCGCTTGCCAATGCCAAATAATTCCTGCACGTCGCGCGCGAAGTACGAGTCAAACCACTCCCCATAAAATTCAGGCTCCCAGTTTTCCGCGAGCAGAGCGGGGGGCAATCCGCCGCGCAACAGCCGTTCGCGCAAATCCACGACGCCAAATGCCGGCAACTCCTCCACCAACACCGGCGTCAACACCACGTCCCGTTTGCGGCCCGTGAGGCTGTCGCGGAATTTTTTCGTGGCCTGCAGCGTTGATGAACCCGTTGCCAGCACCTTCAATTTCGGGAACGCATCGGCAGCAATTTTCAGCAGCCGGCTTGGGTCAGGCAGTTGATGCACCTCGTCGAACACCACCACCTTCTTTTTCACCGACCGGAAAAACCCCTCCGCGTCCCGCAGCCGCTCCGCCGTGCTCGGCAGGTCGCAGTTCAAAAACTCAACCTCGCCCAACGACTGCGCCAACACCGTCTTGCCCACGCGCCGCACGCCCGTCAGCCAGGCAATTGGCACCTTCCGCCAAGCCCGCTGCAATCGGGACTGCCATGGAGTCCGTTCAATCATGAAAGTAAACTTTACATATAGACGTCCATATGTAAAGTAGGGTTTCAGAGATTTTTCATAACCCGCTGATTTAGAGCAATTTAAAGCAAACTCTGCTGCTTTCCGCCGTCGGGGTTCAGGCCCAGTCGTTGATGGCCCAGTTCGGTGGCGGTGCGGCCTTGGGGGGTGCGTTGGAGATAGCCTTCCATGATCAGAAAGGGCTCGTAGACTTCCTCCAGCGTATCGGCCTCCTCGCCGACGGCGGCGGCGATGGAGTTCACGCCCACGGGGCCGCCGTTGAATTTCACGATGATGGTCTCGAGGATACGCTTGTCCATCTCGTCGAGGCCGTGGCCATCAATCTCCAGCATGGCGAGCGCAGCGTCGGCAATGGCGTTGGTGATGGTGCCGTCGGCCTTCACTTGAGCATAATCGCGGACGCGCCGGAGGAGGTTGTTGGCAATGCGCGGGGTGCCGCGGCTGCGGCGTGCGATTTCGGTTGCGCCTTGTTCGTCGATGTCGACCTCCAACAAACCCGCCGAGCGTGTGACGATGCGGGTCATGTGGTCGGCGGCGTAATAGTTGAGGCGTTCGCGAATGGGAAAGCGCGTGAGGAGTGGCGCGGTGAGCAGTCCGCTGCGGGTGGTGGCGCCAATCAAAGTAAATCGCGGGAGGTTGAGCCGTACGCTGCGGGCGTTCGGGCCTTGGTCGATGATGATGTCCAGTTGGTAATCTTCCATCGCGGGGTAGAGATATTCCTCCACAGTTTTTTGCATGCGATGAATTTCATCGATGAAGAGCACATCGCCTTCCTCGAGGTTGGTGAGCAAGCCCGCGAGGTCGGCGGCTTTTTCAATAGTCGGCCCGCTGGTGGCGCGCAGGTTGCCGCCCATCGCTTTGGCAATGATGTTGGCCAGCGTGGTCTTGCCCAGTCCGGGCGGGCCGGAAAGCAGGAGATGATCGATCGGCTCCTTGCGCTGTTGGGCGGCGGTGACCGCAATCTCCAGCCGCTCGCGCACTTTGTCTTGTCCGCCAAACTCCGCAAAAGCCACCGGCCGCAGCGACGATTCAAACGCCGCATCCGCTTCCCCCAATTCATCAGTCACCCGCGTGGCCATTGGGTTGAGAGTGGGGGAGAGGGCGAGGGCGGGACAAGGCGATTCGATTCACAGGGGGGGATGGGAATGCCCAAAGGCGAAATCCCAAGTCCCAAGGAATGATCAACCCACAATACCCAATTTGGAGTTTGGGTGTGTGGATTTCCTTGGTCATTTGGCATTCTCTCGATACTCTTGCGGCGATGGCGGAGCGCGATGAAAATGAGCCTTTTGAGGAATCCGATGAATCGTCGGAGGCAGAGTTTTGGCCGAATTATATTCCGGTGCCGCCGCAGTTTCATTCATTTATGGAGGAAGGGCCATTTGCCAAATGCACTTTGTGCGATGAGGCGTTGTTGCAGGATGGCACGTCGTATTTGATTCACAAGGCGTTTCATCGCGAGGAAGTCATTTTTGAATACGCGATGTGCCTGCCGTGCCGCGCGAAAATGCAGGAGGAACTTTCGGTGGAATCCATTGAGGCGATCAACCAATATATGGAGCAGTATGAAATTGAGGATCGCACGGGGCCGATGATGGAGGCGCACGGCACGGATGTTTCGCGCTGGCTCTCGCATTGTCTCGTCACCGGCGCGCCCATTGCCGAGGCGGAGGAGTATCATTACTACGCCTTTTGCGACGGGCCGGATTTGGTGTTCAACGGCTTGCCGATTGCGCTCGCGGGCAACGTGGATGAAGAACTCAACGAGCTGCTTTCCCAAAAAACCCGCGACCGGCTGGATGGCTTTGTGGATGAACAATTTGGTTTGCCACCGGAATTGCGAAATCCAATTAAAGGAAGTCCGGTTTTTATTTAGCTGTTTTATACCACAGAGGTTGCCCTTGTGGTGATTCTTTCCTTGAACAAATCCCCCCTCCGCGGCAGTCTAAATCTCATTGATGCTGGATTTCATCGGCAATAAGGTAACGCACTGTGATGGTGTTACTCGGCGCAGCTTTCTGCGTGCTGGCGCGTTGGGCGTGGGCGGGTTGACGCTGACGGATGTGCTGCGCGCAGAGGCCACGAGCGGCAAATCACACAAAGCCGTCATCAACATTCATCTCGATGGTGGGCCGCCGCAGATGGATATGATCGATCCCAAGCCAGAAGCCCCCGCGGAATTACGCGGCGAGTTCTCGTCCCTCAAAACTAAAATTCCCGGCGTGCATCTCACCGAGTTGATGCCCCAAGTGGCGGCTGCGGCGGATAAATTTGTGTTCCTGCGTTCGCTGGTGGGCAGTGCCGGTCGGCATGATGGGTTTCAGTGCCAAAGCGGGTATCACATCAAAGACCTCGCCAACATCGGCGGGCGTCCTGCGATGGGATGTGTGGTGGATAAATTGCTCGGCGCCCACGGCAATGGGCCGGCGTTTGTGGATCTTATGCAGGGTCGGCCATTGGCGCGTAATAGCGCGCGCGCAGGTTTTCTCGGGCCGGCGTTCAAACCATTTCGTCCGGATATTTCGCACCTATTCCGGCGCGAACTGGAGCAAGGGATGAAGGGCGAGCTGGCGCGGCTCGGCAAGGATCATCAAGTCAACCTCAAACTCATCGCGGGTCTCAACGCTAAACGCCTCGATGATCGCGTCGGTTTGCTGCGCCAATTCGATGGCGTCCGCCACGCTATCGATCAAAGCGCCACGGTGGCTGCGATGGATCGATTCAATCAACAAGCCGTTGGCATTCTTACTTCAGGCAAGTTTGCCGACGCGATGGATTTGGAAAAGGAAGATCCAACAATGCTTGCGCGCTACACGCCGCGTCACAAAGAAGAAGGTGTGCGCGGCACGACCGCCGATGGTTACAACGCCTCGCGCAAACTACTGCTCGCCCGTCGCCTCATCGAAGCCGGCGTACGCGTCGTCAGTGTTTCCTTCAGCGATTTCGATACGCACTCCAGCAACTTCAACCGAATGCGCCATCTCGTGCCCGTGGTGGATCACGCCCTCGCCGCGCTCGTTGCCGATCTTGGTGAACGCGGAATGCTCGATGATGTGCTGATCGTTGCGTGGGGCGAATTCGGGCGCACGCCCAAGGTCAACGCCAAGGGCGGGCGCGATCATTGGCCGCGCGTCTCGCCGGGGTTGATGGCCGGCGGCGGCATCCGCACCGGCCAAGTCATCGGCACCACCGACAAAATTGCCGCCGAACCCATAGAACGCCCCGTGCATTATCAGGACGTGATGGCCACGATGTACCAACACCTCGGCTTGGATCCGAACGCCACCACCGTGAACGACACCACCGGCCGCCCGCAATACCTCTGCGACACCGGCCGGCCGATTCGGGAGTTAGTGTAGTCTAGCCCACCGGCTCGGGCTACGATCACATTCGAAAATCTTCGGCCTTCTTCTTCTCCTGTTTGTTCAGCACGCGCATATCGAGGCCGTCGTAGATGACGAGTGATTTGGGGGCGACGCTGTCCATAATGAACACGTTGCCGCCGATGGTGCTGTGGGCGCCGATAACGGTGCTGCCGCCGAGGATGGTGGCGCCGGGATAAATGGTGACGTGATCTTCAATGGTGGGATGGCGTTTTTTGCCGCGCAGCCCTTGGCCGGCGGAAGTGGAGCGCGCGCCGAGCGTGACGCCGTGATACATCTTCACGTGATCGCCAATGATCGTCGTTTCGCCCACCACGCAGCCGGTGCCGTGATCGATGAAAAAGTGATGGCCGATGGTCGCGCCGGGGTGGAGATCCATCCCGGTGCGTGCGTGCGCCCATTCGGTCATAATGCGTGGGAGGAGTGCGACGTCTTTTTCGTAAAGCACGTGGGCCAACCGCTGCACGGCGATGGCTTCGATGAAGGGATAGCTCACGATAATTTCCTCGTGGCTCTTGGCGGCGGGATCGCCATTGAACGCAGCCTCCACATCGGTGCTGAGAACTTTCCGCACGGCCGGAAGACTGCCCAGTAAATGCATTGTCAACTCGCGAGCAGCTTCGCGGGGGTTTCTCGTAGAGGCTTCGGTGGGGGGAGAATGTGCAATGCTCTTGAGGAGTTCATCCTCCAGCCGACCGGCTACGGCATCCATCAGCAGAGCTGTTTCCGTTTTTAACTCAGAGGAATGGGTGACTTTATTGTCAAAAAAACCCGGAAACAGCAGCGTCAACAAATCCGAGGTGAGATCTACCATGCTGCTCTTGGAAGGTAGATTGGTGCCGTCCAAATGGTTGATGCCCCCCACACTGGCGTAGGAGGCGATCAATCGATCCGTTAGCTCGGTAATTTTCACGCGGCGAGTAAACCTCACACGGCGGAGCGGCGCAAGGATGGAGCTACAACACCCGTGACACCGCAGCGGCGGCTTGGGCGGGGGAGATGTCACGAAGGCAACGCAAATCAATGGGGCATTTTTTTAGAAAACAAGGCGAGCAGGGGGCGGTGGTGCGGAGAAATTGATGTGTATCGCCACCGGGTAAACCGGGCGCGGTGAGTTCAGGGCTGGTGCTTCCGAAGGGGACGATGACCGGCGTGCCGACGGCGGCCGCAACGTGCATCGGGCCGGTGTCGTTGGTGAGTACGGCGTTGCATCCGGCGAGGGTGGTGACCAATTCGCCGAGGGTGGTTTTGTCGGTCAGGTTGGTAGTGTGTTCCGCGGGGAGCGCATGAGCGATTTCAGTGGCGGTTTCCGCATCGCCTTGGCCGCCGAGCAGGAGCAAGTGGGCTTGGTGGGTTTCGATGAGGATTTTGCCGGCTTCGATAAAATGTGCGGTGGGCCAGCGTTTGGCGGGGCCGTATTCGGCTCCGGCGATGAGGCCGATTTTTGGGGTGCCGGTATTTTTTGAAGGCGATGTTTTCAGGTGCAGTATGGGGGCCTTGGGCTTGTCACTGGCGCCGAGTTGTTTGGCAAGGTGCAGGTATTGATGAATGTGATGGGCGTGTTCGGGATATTTTTCGGGCGGAAGATCGTTGGTGATGCGGTATTCGATATCCAGCGGCAGACGTTTGTGCATCGGCACGGCGTGAGGGTGGGGGGCGATGGCGTCGGTGAGAAACCACTTGCGCCAGCGGCTGGCGTAGCCGATGCGGCGGGGGATATTCGCGTGCCAACACTCGAGGGCGCTGCGGGGGGAATTGGGCAGGATGAGGGCGGTGTCGAAACGATGTTCACGCAGTCGTTGGCCGATGGTGAAGGGAGATTCGCCCTTTGCAAAAGTGTGTACTTCGTCAAAGTGGTCGGTGCCGCTCCAAAGACCGGCGAGTTTTTCGTGGGTGAGGAGTGTCAGTCGCGCTTCGGGGTGCGCTTCTCGCAATCGATCAATGGCGGGCAGGGACATAATGGCATCGCCCAGCCAGTTGACGCTGCGGATGAGAATGGATTGCGGCGTGTTCATTTGGATTTGGGGCGGGGTTTCCAGCGGTTGTGCACCCAAAACCAATTCGCGGGGTCGCGGCGGATGTAGTTTTCCTGTGCGGCGATGATGTCGCGAGTGACGGCTTCGGTGGTGCGGCGCTTGCCGTTTTCGCGAAGTGGGATTTCTTCGCCAAGTTCTAGTTTCCACTTTCCAAGAGCGGTGCGGAAACAGGCCGACGGAAAAAGGCGGCAGCCATAACGCTTGGCCATCACGGCGGGCGCGGCACTGACGGAGGCTTCGCGCCCAAATACCGGCAATCGCAGGCCCCCATCGCCGGCATGTTGATCAGCCAAAAGGCCGAGCAATATGGAGGGCTGTTTCATCGTTTCCTTGAGCTGGGGGCCTTCTTCGCGACGCTCGAAGTAGAGGCAGCCGGAGGCTTTGCGGAGAGCGAGCATCAGCTCGGTTAATTTCCGCTGGCGGAGGCCGCGGTAGGTGGTGGCGATTTTGCCGGAGGGCACGGCGAGTTTCATCCACGAAAAGAGTTCAAAATTCCCAAAATGGCCGATGGCAAGCAGGATGCGTGCGTTGGGGTTCGCTTGCAGGATTTTTTCCAGTTGCGAGTACCCTTCGATGTCTAGAATTTTTGAAATCAATTCGGCGTTCATTGCACCGGTCTTGAGGATGCTGAGGTAGGTTTCGCCAAGGCGCCGGAAATTTTCTTTAGCGAGTGCGCGGATTTCGTTGGTGGGTTTTTCCGGAAAACTGGCGGCCAAATTGTTCAGCGCCATTTGGCGGTGGCGTCGATCAAGGTGCCACGCCAACGCGCCGGCGCAGCGGCCGAGGCGGGCGAGGCCTCGAATGGGCAGGTATCGGGCGATGGTAACGGCTGTGCGGGCAAAAATATAAAGCAGAGTTTCCATCACGCCGGTTAACGGAAACGAATTTTGCGGACGCAGTCGTCGAAATCTTTTGCGCCGGTGAGGATTTTGATCTCCACGCGCATATAATAAATGGGGAGATCCACACGGTCGAGTTTAGGGAAGCGCACGGCGTCTTTTTGGGTGGTGATGATAACTTCGGCGCGGCGTTTCTTGGCGCGGTTAATCGTGTTGAGTAATTCCTGTTGAGTGAAGCGGTGATGATCGGCGAAGCGTTTGGTGTACACCAGCTCGGCACCCTGATCGGCGAGACTGTTTTCAAAACTCTCCGGCTGCGCAATTCCGCTCAGCGTGGCCACCTTGCGGCCTTTCAGCCATCCGATTTCTTCGCGTTGATCGGGATTGAACACGTCTTGGAAAAAAAGTGGCCAGTGGACGCATTCGATGATGCCCGCCTGCGGATTATGTTTGCGAATGCGGGCGCGGAGCGAGGCGGTGTCGCCATTGCTTTTGGTGATGAAAATGGTGTCGGCGCGTTTAAGATTTTGGATGGGCTCGCGCAGGGTGCCGCGGGGGAGGAGTTGCTCGTTGCCGAACGGGAGCTGTGCGTCGATGAGCACAATGTCGCGCCGGCGGCCGGCGAGTTTCCAGTATTGGAACCCATCATCGAGCAGCAGCGTGTCGCAGCCGAATTTCTCAATGGCGTAGCGCCCGGATTTCACGCGGTCTTTGTCCACCAGCACAACGACGTCTTTGAGATTGGAGGCAAGCATATACGGCTCGTCGCCGGCGTCCTCAGAATTGAGCAGCAGGTTTTTGGCATCGGAAACCACGCGAGGCGGCGTGGTGTCATCCTGAAACAGAAGTTTGTTACGCAAACGCTGCAAAAAGGGCGGTGGTTTGGAGCGATATCCGCGCGATAAAATGGCGACTTTGCGGCCGTGATCCTGTAGCACGCGGGCAAATTTTTCGACGACTGGCGTTTTGCCTGTGCCGCCGACGGTGAGGTTGCCGACGGTGATGACCTGCACGCCAAGGGGATGATCGCGAATGATGCGGGCCTCGTAAAGCCAACGGCGGCCTTTCACGCCCACGAGGAAAATCTTGGAGAGACAAAAAAGCAGTCCGCGCAAAGCCGTGGCGCGTTTGCCGCGGCGCTCGTTGAAAATCACCTCCAGCGCGAAGGTTTCAAATTGTTCCTGCCAGGCACGGAGCGTTTCGCGCATTGGGGGAAGTGTGCTGGAGATTTAGCCGCAGTTCAAGCTAACGAAAAAGAAGCCAACGAACGTCAGGCGGTAGCGGCCCGATTTGGGGCGGTAGAATTGGGCGGATTGGGTGGCGTGGCCGATGGGCCTCCGGGGTCCGTGTTTGGCTGGGGTGAGCGTGGGCTATTGGTGCGGGGTAAACCGGGGTGGGGACGAAGTGGGCGGCCGCTACCGGGACCACCGGGCCGGCCGGGTTCGGGGTTGATTCGAAAGTGCGGCAGGCGATCAAATGTCCGCGCTTGTTCAGGGGTGAGGAGGGCACGGATTTCTTGTCGAATGCGTTTGTCCTCAACGATAATTTGTTCGCGGAAGGGTTTGCCAAATTCGCGCACGCGGTCGTGGCCCGCCTTACGGATTTTGAGCATCTGTATTTTTTGCTCATCGGTGAGCTTGAGGTGATTATTTAGATATCCGTGCGAGCGAAACATCATCGGGCGCGCGGGTGATTGCGGGAACTCCTTGGGGCCTTTGGAATTAGCCGGTGAAAACTTGCTGTTCGGATTGATCGGATTCGCTGGGGAGGCCGGATTCAGCGTATCAGAGGGATTGCGGCGGTTGAGTAAATGCCCCGTGCCCACACCGCTGCCGAAAATCAGCACGGTGGCCAGAATGACCTTCCATTGATGCATCAGAAATTATTCGCCGTTATTCACCGTTAGAATCCGGATCAATGGCCAGCATCACAATGCTTTCTAAATCCTCTTCACCGGGAGCTTCAAAATTTGCAATTGCCGGAGCGGCGTTGCCTTGCGGTGTGGTGGCACCGGAGCCATCGGTGGGGGCTTTCATCCACACGGCCACCATCACCAAAACGGCGAGGCAGGGCACCACGGCTTTCCAAAGTGACTGCGCCCAAACTGACCACGCATCAGCTAAAGCGACGGGGGCCTCTTTAATGTGCGCCATAATGCGCTTCTCGAAGGCGTACGGCACCCGGTCATTTGCGGGAATCCCCCGTGTTTCCGTGAGCAATCTCTCTAAAATGTCCTCTGTCTTCTTCATCGTTCTATTATGCAGACGGCCTGTTTGCGGACGCGGTTACAGGTACTTTTCCGGGGTCAGCGTGGCGAGGATTTTTTTCATTTTATCCCGTGCGCGATGGGCCCGCACTTTCACGTTTGACTCCGTAAAATCAGTCAATTTCGAGATTTCTTTCACCGTTTTCTGCTCGATATCGAGCATCGTAATAATCATCCGATCATCCGGTTTCAGCCCCTCCAGCAGGCGATCGACCAACGTCTTTGCGGCCGATTGATGGGCCTCTTTTTCGCTGTTATCCTCACCCACATTTTCCAGCCATTCATTTTCTTCAGTGGATAAATCGGTGGCATTCCACTCGCGATTGCGCTGGTGTTTGCGCAAAAAATCATAGCACGTAAACGTCGCCGTCCGCATCAGCCAATGCTCAAAAGGCGCATCGCCCCGGTAACTCGACAGCTTGCTGTACGCCTTCATAAACACCGTTTGCACGATGTCCTCCACCTCATCCTCGCGCCGCGCATAACGGCGCGCAATGGCGAACACGCGCGGCTGATACTTCACCACCAACGGTTCAAAACTATCCGAATTGCCTTCCAGCACCTCCGCGATCAGTTCTTTGTCCGTTGCACTCGTCGCATCCATCGCGCTATTGATAACAGAGCCAGTGATTCAACCCACGAAAAAAGCCACCGAGGTTATCCCCGATGGCCTGTGGAATTGGTTTTAAAACTAACGCCCACGCGGACCACGATCACCACCGCGTTGCGGGCCGTGTCCTTTTGGACCACGATCACCGCCGCGTTGAGGGCCGTGTCCTTGAGGGCCGCGAGCGCCACCACGTTGTGGGCCGTGGCCTTGAGGGCCGCGAATGCCACCGCGTTGTGGGCCGTGGCCTTGAGGGCCAAACTTTGCTTGGGGCGCGGGGCCGCGTTTGCAATGCGGGCACACTCCGGAAGGCTTGCCTTGCTGCGGGCCACGAGGGCCGCGTTGGCTTTGAGCCATCCGTTGGCGCATTTGGATGATGCCGTGTCCCGGGCCTTGTTGGGGAGCGCGACTTTGGCCGAAGCGTTGTGGGCTCATTTGCTGGCGAGCTTGGGCGAATTGCTTGATGCGTTCGCCGATGGCCTTGCGGATGTCATCGCCCGAAGGTCGATGCTGTTGCGAGTTGCGGCCCCAGTTTCCTTGGGCCGATTGGGCGCGCGCTTCCTGATATTTTTTCATGCGCTCGGCCCATGCTTTGCGGGCGTCGTCACCTCGTGAGGAAGGCTTGCGGGTTTGGGGTTTGCGATCGCTATCGCGTCCTTGGGCTGCTTTGGCGCGCGCTTCCTGATATTTTTTCATCCGCTCGGCCCATGCTTTTCGTGCTTCATCACTTCGAGAGGAAGGCTGGAGGGTTTGGGGTTTGCGGTCGCTATCGCGATGATTATTTTGGGCCGCTCGGCTGGTGATTTTGGAATGCAGTGCCATGAACTCTTTTTTGTCGATAAAACCATCGCGGTTCGAATCAATCTTTGTAAAGCCGATCCCTGAGGTCATCCGCTCGGGAGCTTCTTTTACGGAGATTTTTCCGTCTTTGTTTTTGTCGTTTGCCATGAAAATCATCAACGGGTTTGCTCCGGTGGAGGCGCCATCGCGCCGAGGCACATCGGGCCGCGGGGGCCGTGAAGTTGGGGCATCGGATTTTCTGGAACTTTGTGCCCGCGACGCGTTGTGGCGCTCGATGGCTTGGCGCGCCCAATCGGCATCGCGGTTGTTGTTTTGCGCGTTTTTCTGTTGGTTATCTGAGAAAAATGCGCGTCGATAAGCCGCTCGGCCTTGCTCATCGAGGCTGCGGAGGAATGTCATTTTCTCCCGATAATCCAGCGTTCCATCGCCGTTTCGGTCAAATTTTTTGGTGATTTCGCTTTTTGACAGGGTTTTCGGGCCGGATTGATCATCGGCATTGCCTGAAATCACCGCAATTCCAGCGGTTAACAAGGCGAAGGTAAGTTTACAATTTTTCATTTTTTTCGTGTTTTCTTTAGTTTTGAGGGAAAACTGGAGCGATTCCCACCTCGGTTGTTTTGGAAGACGTCATTTGGGGGTAGTCGTTACACAATTTTGAAGGCGGTTGGAATTGACACAATTGCTGTCTTTGCTATTGTCCCCGTCCCCGAGGGCCAAAAACCAGCGGGGCAACCTAACGGTTTGGAGGTGAATTTAGGTTAATGACAGAAATTAAACTGAAAAAAGGCGAACCCGTCGAGCGCGCGCTGCGGCGTATGAAGAAGAAGCTCGATCGTGAGGGCACCATCAAGGACATCCGTAACCGGCGTGCCTTCGAGAAGCCCAGCGCGAAGAAGCGCCGCAAAATGAAAGTGGCGAAGTTCTCCGCGATGCTCGCCGCGCGTTATGCGGAGTATTAGGCCCTGAATTTCACGGACCTTTGAATTGAACAAGTGCGCCTGCGGGCGCATTTTTTTTTGCCACAATGAATTCACGCGAAATCGCCATCCGCATTCTCCGCACGCTGCACACCGCCGGTCACGAAGCGTGGTTGGTGGGCGGCTGCGTGCGCGATGAATTGCGCGGCACCGCGCCCAAGGATTACGACATCGCCACCGACGCGCGGCCCGGACAGGTTGAGGCGCTCTTTCCCAAAACCATCGGCGTGGGCAAAAGCTTTGGCGTGATGCTTGTGCTCGAAGGCGGAGGGCAATTTGAAGTCGCCACCTTCCGCGCCGAGAGTGGTTACACTGATGGACGTCGGCCAGATGACGTTACCTTCGGCGATGCCAAGGCCGATGCGCTCCGGCGCGATTTCACGATCAACGGTCTTTTCCTCAATCCCATCACTAACGAGCTACGCGATTGGGTGGGTGGCGAGGCGGATCTCAAGGCAGGCGTGCTGCGCACCATCGGTGATCCCGCCGAGCGGTTTGGCGAAGATCATTTGCGCCTTCTGCGCGCGGTGCGTTTTGCCGCGCAACTGGAATTCCAAATCGATCCCGCCACCTTCGCCGCCGTACAAACGCACGCGGAGAAAATCACCAAAGTCAGCGCCGAACGCATTCGCGATGAACTACTCAAACTCTTTCGCCCGCCACACGCCGCGCGCGGCTTGGATTTGCTGCGCGACAGCGGTTTGCTCGAGCACGTGTTGCCCGAAATGATGCTCACCATCGGCTGCGAGCAATCGCCCGAATATCATCCCGAAGGCGACGTGTATAAACACATCCGTTTGATGCTCGATTCGATGCCCGCCGAGGCGGTTGCGGAATTGCCGTGGACGATCCTCCTTCACGACATCGCCAAACCCGCCACCGCCACCGTAGGCGAAGATGGTCGCATCCATCATTACGGCCACGACAAACTCGGCGCGGAGATGGCCGAAGTCATTCTCGTGCGCCTGAAATTTCCGCGCAAACAAATCGACGAAATCGTGTTCACCGTGCGCGAGCATATGCACCTCGCCGTCGCCCCCAAAATGCGCAAAGCCAAACTCCGCCGAATACTGCTGCGTCCCACGTTTGAACTCGAACTCGAACAACACCGCATCGATTGCCTCGGCTCGCACGCCAAGCTGGATATTTACGATTTCCTGCGCGCCGAACAAGCCGCCCTCAACGAACAACCCGCGCTCATCGAGCCTTTGGTGAGTGGCCGCGATTTGATGGAAATCGGCATCAAACCCGGCCCGCCTTTGGGAAAACTGCTCAACGAAATCCGCGACCGCCAACTCGCCGAGGAATTTTCCACCCGCGCCGAAGCACTCGCATGGGTGAATGATGCCAAGAAAAAAACTGCCCAATGAAACTGCCCTCCGCTATCCTGCGCGCACATTGATGGATAAATTGCTGCTCATCGACGACGAAGCGGACGTGCGCTATTCTTTTGAGCGCATCTTCGGGCAGGAAGCTGGCCTCGAGCTGCACACCGCCGGCAGTGGCGAGGAAGCGCTCGAGCTGATCCCGCAATTGCGGCCGGACCTCGTCATTATGGACGTCCGAATGGGCGGCCTCACCGGCATCGAAACGCTGCAACGCCTGCGTGAGTTTGATTCTAAAACGCCGGTTATTTTGATGACCGCATTCGGCACCACCCAAACCGCCATCGCCGCGATGAAACACGGCGCGTTCGATTACGTGCTCAAACCCTTCGACGTGCCCAAGCTCAAGGAGCTTGTCGCCAACGCCCTCGCCGCCGCGCGCGCGATGAAGCAGGTCGTGTCGTACGAGCCGCTGCTGGAAAAAGAAGATTACGATCTGGGCATCATCGGCCAAAGCCCCGCGATGCAGGAGGTTTTCAAAACCATCGGCCAACTCGCCGCCAGCGATGCCACCGCGCTGATCACCGGCGAAAGCGGCACCGGCAAAGAACTCGTCGCGCGCGCCATTTACAGCCACAGCCAACGCAGCGACCGCCCCTTTCTCGCCATCAACTGCGCCGCGATTCCGGAGCATTTGCTGGAGAGCGAACTCTTCGGACACGAAAAAGGCGCGTTCACCGGTGCACATACCCAACGGATCGGCAAGTTTGAGCAATGCGATGGCGGTACAATTTTTCTCGATGAAATTGGCGATATGACTGCGCCGACGCAAACGAAAATGCTGCGCGTGCTGCAGAGCGGCGCCTTTGAGCGCGTGGGCGGCAACACGTCCGTGAAAACCGATGTGCGCATCATCGCAGCCACCAATCGACCGCTGGAAAAAGCCGTGGCCGCGCGCGAATTCCGCGAGGATTTATTTTATCGCCTCAACGTCGTTCGCATTCAACTCCCCGCGCTGCGCGATCGTACGGGCGACATTCCGCAACTCGTCGATTATTTCCTCACCAAAAATTCCCCCAACCCGCGGCGCCCCAAAACGCTCCAGCCCGACGCCCTCGCGCAGCTTAAATCTCACGATTGGCCCGGCAACGTTCGTGAACTGGAAAACGCCATCCAACGCGCACTCGTGATGACCAAAGGCGACGCCATTTTGCTCGAAGATTTGCCACCCGAAATTTTTCAAGCCGCCCCCGATGCCACCCCGCAAGCCGGCGACGACAATCTTGCCAGCCTTTCCACCAAACTCTTCCAATGGGCGCGCGCGGATAAAACATTGAAGATCATCCCCGCCGTCGAACGCGAACTCATCATCAACGCCCTCAAAGAAACCAACGGCAACCAAGTCCAAGCCGCCAAACTCCTGGGCATCACCAGAGCGACGCTGCGCAAGCGGATTGAGAAATTTGAGATAAGACGTGAGTTGACGGTGGAGTAGGTTGGTTGATGGATGATGTAGCCCGGGCCGGTGGCCCGGGTGGTAGGGACGCGCTTTGCGCGTCCGTGGACACGCGAAGAACGTCCCAACCATTTCATCGAGGGAAGCGATCCGTCATCAACACTCGCAATCCCCCGCTTTCATCCATCAACACAAATCGCATTCCAAAACGTTCGCCTAATTTCTCTTGGCTCTTTTTTACGCCCATTACGGAGGCGGCGGTGGCGTAGGCGTCGGATTCAAAACAGGTGGGCGCAGTGAGGGTGCAGGCGGCGATGCCTTGGATGGGTTTGCCGGTGCGGGGGTCGAGCAAATGCCCGTAGCGTTTGCCATCGATGATCATAAAGTTTTCGTATTGGCCCGAGGTGCTCATTGCGCCCGAACGTAGTTTTACGGGGGTGCGCTGGCCTTTTTTTTCGGGGTCTTCGAGCCGGATGATCCAGTGTTTTTTGCCGGGTGGGAGTCCGATCACACGGAGGTCGCCGCCGGCTTTGACCTTTGCATTTTGGATGCCATGGCGTTGCAGCGCGGCGATGGCGCGGTCCACGGCGTAGCCTTTGCCGAAGCCGCCGGGGTCGATGGTCATATCGTGCGCGCCTTTGATAAAGTGATTTTCTTTTATTTCTATGTGACGAAAATTCACTTTGGTGAGCACGATGCGTAATTCTCTTTCGGTGGGCATTCGATAGCCTTCTTTTTTGATGAAGCCCCACAGATCGGCGAGCGGGCGGATGGTGGGATCAAATGCGCCGTCGGTTTCTTTGGCGATGTCGAGGGCGCGTTGGATGACGGGGGTGAGTTCGGGGCTTAGATCGCCGCTGTCATTGGCGCGGGCGAGGGCGCTGTCGGGGCGATGGATGCTGAGGAGTTTGTCGGCGCCGCGAAATTCATCGAAAGCAGCGGCGATGGCGGGCTGCGCCTTGGCGGCATCGGCATAAACGGTGATGGAAACAAACGTGCCGAGGTGCGGCTGAACGCGCGTGACCGGGGCAATGGCTTCCGCGTTAGCGGGCGGCCAGCTTTGGCAGCCGCTTAGCAGACACCAGAGCAGGGCGCAGCACCAACTGCCAAGTATGGCACACGCGCCGGACGCCTTCGGTGACGTTGCGGCACGAGATGGTGGCACCGGCGATGTTGGCGATATCGTCATTGAGTTTGAGTTTGGAGCGGTTGTCTTTGGCTTGAAACTGATTGCGCCAACCGGCACGCCGCACTTCATCGCCGATGCTTTCGCGGTATTCAAGAATTTCAATGCAGCGCACTTTGCCCACGGCATCGAGCGCGACCGCGAAGTCGATGGCTTCGTGTTTGCCTTTGACGCGATCGATTATCACCGCGCCGATTACTTGGCCATCTTTCATCGCGATGGCGTACCACGCGCCGGGGAGTTTCAAGGGCACACCGGAAGCCTTTTGGATTTGGGCCGCTTCGGCGGCGGTGAATTTGCGCTGTTGCCATTCAAATTTGTCGGCTTCGGGGAAACACAGTTTTTGCGCCTGCATCGGCGTAAGATAGCGCATCGCCTGCGTGGGCAGGGCGGTTAGCAACAATACCGCCGCGAGGGCGAGCCAAGTGAGCTGTGTTTGCTGTATGTTGCGTTTCATTTTTTGCGGCAAATCGACGCCCGTGAAAACGGGCGTCGATGGTGCAGTGGTTAACCGATCCTATTTTTTGCTCCGGGAACCTAAAATTGGTAGCCAACGCCGATGGAAAATTCGGTGTTGTCGACGTCATCCATTGACTGCCGCACGGCGGCTTTCAATTCCATATGGCGGTTGAGCTGGTAGTAAACGCCGTAAGTGAGGTAATTGCTTGAGCCGGTGTCGGTAAAGGCGTTGCTGTCTTTGCTGCCTTCAGAGGTGTCGTAGCCTTCCAATCGAAAGAAGGGGATGAGTTCCTGATCGCCTTCGAGCACGTGGTGGTAGGCCAGCTCGAGGCGGTAGCCGAACATTCGGTCGCCCACATTCGCATCGGCAATGGCGTCGGGGCTGGCGAAGTGCCATTGCGCGTAGTCACCGATCAGCTCAAAGTTGTTCATAAACCCGCTGTGCCACCGGTACTTGGCCTCGATGTCCCACAGATAAACATCGGTGTCGGTGGTTGTGGTTTCCTGATAGTTGCCGAAGTAACTGGAGGCGCTGCCGGAAAGGCCTTTGAGCCAGTCGGTGTCGGATGAAGCACCGTCGTATTCCAGACGCATCGTGTAAGCGAGCTGGCGGTTGTCGCCTTTGGCGTTGAGGTTGGGCCGTGCATCGCGCACACCTTTGGAGCCGTCAGCAAACGTGCCGTTTTCAGACGATAAACCCTGCGACACGAGGAAGAACCAACTCAAGCCTTCCACCTGCGGCACGTCGCCAAAAAGGCCCATCGAACCTTCCATCCACGTGGAGGGGACGATGTACTTATACATGATGGGCCGATGCACGGAATAAAACTGATCCGGTTCGTGATGGAGGTTGATGCTGCCAACGGGAATAAGGCTTACGCCGAGCGAACGCCAGTTGAGCCAGTCGTTGATTTTTACGTCGGAATAAAACTGCTCGATTTCAACTTCACCGCGGAAGCGGCTGTCATCTTTGTCATCCACACCGCCGTGTTCAATTTCGATTTCGGAATTAAAGTAAGCGTTGTCGCTCAGCTTGAAACCCGGGATGAGCACGAAGCGATGCGGGTCAAAATAATTCCCGTTGCTCCCCTTTGTCATATTATACTTGGCCTCACCATAAAAACCGATGGTCAACCCCTTGCCGTGCACCTGATCCAGCCATTCGGGCGGGCGGTTGGCGGCATCGGCTTCTTTGATTGCATCCAACCGCTGCTGCATCGCGCGGATTTGGTTTTCGAGGGCATCAATGCGGTCATCATCCTGGGCGGCACCATTCAATGCGCTCGCCAAAATGGCTGCCGTGCAGGCGAATTTCAGTAGTTCACTCATCGGGTTCTTCCTGCAATTGAGACTCGGTCTCGACTTGCTGGGCCGAAGGTAATGAGACTGGTTCTCATCGTCAAGGTCTTTTTTGGAAAAAGTTTTAAACAGGTGAGGAGTGCGTTTTATCCCACAAAAACAGAGTTTAATGGTCTTTGTTTTTGCACGCGCCGAGCTTTTTCATCTCTTCGCAGGAGGCGTTAATTCGCAATTGCTGCGATTTCACGGAGAAACCCAGTTTGCTGGAAATCTCAGTTTCCAACGCATCGAGTTTGTCGCTCTCGAATTCCACAATCTTGTCGCAATCATCGCAAATGATGTGATTATGATTCGGATGATCCGCGTAGTTGGGGTCGTAAATTTTGTAATCCTTGCCGAAATCCATCTCATGCACGAGGCCGCTCTCAGTGAGCAGCGGCAGCGTGCGATACACCGTGGCGCGGCTGACGCTTGAGTCGCGTTCGCGGGACCAATCCAGCAATTGCTCAGCGGTAAAATGTTGGTCGGTGCTAAATACGGTCTCCACAATCACCCGGCGCTGCGTGGTGATTCGCAGATTTTTCTCCTCAAGAAAAGCGATGAACGCTTCCTTCGCTGCCTTCCTGTCCGGTGTGGGCATAGGGCAGCTTACTCAATTAGCCCGCCTCAAGTCAATGCCCCGGCATTGCGCGTTATCCACCGGCGTGGCACTCTCCGTCCGTGCGCGTGGAACTCATCAACACCGGCAGCGAACTCCTGCTCGGCAACGTCCTCAACACCCATCACCATTGGCTCGCCCAACAACTCACGCGTGCCGGCTACACGCTTGCTCATCAGCAAACCGTCCCCGATACCGGCGAAGCTATCCAAGCCGCCGCCCGCGAAGCGATTGCCCGCGCTGAACTCGTCCTCATCACCGGCGGCCTTGGCCCCACCGGTGATGATCTCACCCGCCAACTCATTGCCGGGCTTCTTGATCTGTCGCTCGAAGAAGACGCCGAAACGCGTGACCGCATCACCACGCATTTTGCAAACCGAAACCGACCGATGTCTGAAGCCGTGCTCATTCAAGCCCAAGTGCCTACGGGCGCCAACGTGCTGCGCAATGACCACGGCACCGCGCCCGGCCTCGCGCTGCCCACGCCCCGCGGGTGGCTCATTTTGCTTCCCGGACCGCCGCGTGAGTTGCGGCCGATGTTCACTGCATCGGTCGAGCCATTGCTCGCCGAAAAATTGCCGCCGGAAAATCCTGTCACCATCCGCACGCTCAAAACTTTTGGTGTGGGCGAAACGACGGTGGAAGAAAGCATCACGCCAACCTTGGCAGAATTCATCAGTGGCGGATTGGAAATCGGTTACTGCGCCCGCGCCGGCGAAGTGGACGTCCGCTTCACCGCAAGCGGGAAAGGCGCAGTTGATTGCATCGCCCAAGCTGAAGCCCTGGTCCGCGAAAAATTAGGCCCGCAAATTTATGGCGTCGATGACGAGTTGATGGAAGACATCATCATCCGCCAACTCACCGTGAGCGGTAAAACCCTCGCCGTGGCCGAATCGTGCACCGGCGGATTGCTCGCCCATCACCTTACCAATGTCCCCGGCGCATCGGCTGTTTTCCTCGCGGGTCATTGCACGTACAGCAATGAAGCCAAGCAAACCACCCTCGGTGTGAAGCCCGAAACGCTCGCCGAACACGGTGCGGTGAGCGAAATTGTCGCCCGCCAAATGGCCGAAGGCGCGCGCGCCACGCACGGGGCGGATTATGCGCTAGCCACCACCGGCATCGCCGGCCCTGATGGCGGCACACCGGAGAAACCCGTCGGCACCGTCTTCATCGCCTGCGCCACGCCCAATAGCACGGAGGTGGTAAGCGCCCGCATCGCCACTGATCGCGAGACGTTCAAACAATTGGTGGTGCAACGGGCGATGAATCTTTTACGGTTGGCGCAATCACCGTAATCACAAAAATAGCCCGCTTGTGCGGGCTGGGAATTTTGAAGCAATTCCTCGGTCGCCTTAGTCGTCCGCGCCATCGCTGCCGATGGCTTCCACGGGGCAACCTTCCATCGCTTCGTCGCACAACGCCTGTTCTTCCTCATTCTCGGGTTGTTTGTAAACGAATGAGTAGCCGCCGTCTTCATTGCGTTTGAAATTCTCCGGTGCAGTCTCACGGCACAAGTCACAGTCAATGCATTCTTCGTCGCAGTAGTACTTGCCCGCGGCGTTGTCTTCGTATTTGTTCTCTTTTTCAGCCATAATCCAATTTTATCCGCGCGGAAGCTACGCGCATTTTATTGCCGAATCAAGGTTATACGGCGAATTACGGCGTATATTCTCGCTTAATGACACATCCAACCCCAATCTCCGCCGATGCAAAGTACGCGGCAGACACGGATTTTGGCCACCCTCGGGCCGGTTACACAAACGGAAGAATCCATCGGCGCGCTGCTTGATGCCGGCGCGAATATGTTTCGCCTCAACATGTCGCACGCCAAACAGGATTGGGTGCGAAGTGTCACGGGGCATATTCGTGCTGCCGCCGTCACGCGCGGTTGTGTAGCGGGGATCGTGATGGATTTGCAGGGGCCGGCCATTCGCACCGGCGATTTGCCCGCGCCGGTGTGTTTGGAAACAGGCGACCGCTTTGATTTTACCGTGGACGCTGCTGCTGAGAGCGAGCGTTGTGTGAGCGTCAATTACCCGGATTTTCTTAATGACATCGAGGAAGGCGCCACCATCCTCATCGACAGCGGACTCATCCGGATGCGCGTGCTACGCCTGACCGATCACGTGGCCGAGTGCGAAGTGGAAGTCGGAGGCGAGCTCGGCAATCGACGTCACATCAATCTTCCCGGCACCAAAGTTAATCTTCCTGCGCTCACCGAGAAAGACCGCGCCGATGTCGCCATAGGATTGGAATTGGATGTCGATTACTTCGCGTTGTCCTTCGTGCGCGCTGCGGCGGATGTTGCTTTGTTGCAGGAACGGGTGGCCGGCCATCCGCGTCCGCCCAAGGTCATCGCCAAAGTTGAGGATCAACACGCCGTGAAACATATTGACGCCATCATCGCCCAAGCCGATGCCATCATGGTGGCGCGGGGCGATCTCGGTGTGGAATGCCCCTTTGAAGATCTGCCTATTTTGCAGCGTGAAATCGTGCGCGCCTGCCAAGCCGTTGGCAAACCCGTCATCGTCGCCACGCATATGCTCGAGAGTATGATTAACGAACCGATGCCCACGCGCGCCGAAGTCACCGACGTGGCCAATGCCGTTTTCGAGCAGACCGACGCCATTATGCTCAGCGGCGAAACCTCCGTTGGCGAGTTTCCGAATCTTTGCGTGGAAGCTATGGACCGCATCGCGCGCCGAATGGAAAGCGAACCCGCAGCACGCTTTCACGAACTCGCCACGCTCACCAACGAGCGCCAAAAACTCGCCAAGGCCGCCGTCCACATGGCCGATGATTTGGGCGCGCAGGCAATCATCGTGTTCACCCGGGCGGGCCGGTTGGCTCCCGAGGTGGCGTGGATGCGCCCGCGCAGCGCGCCGATTTTGGCGCTGTGTCTCGACGCATCGGTGGCGTCCCCGCTCGCACTTCTTCGCGGGGTGCGGCCGGTGGTATTACCGTGGGATGAAGTTGGATCTCATGAGGCGGTGAACCACGCGTTACAGGAATTGGTTGCCAGATCATTATTGGATACGGGCGACATCGTTGTCGTGGTCAGCTCCAGTAGTGCGGTTGAAGAAATTGCTGACTCGGTGCAGATGTGCCGGGTGGGCTAATTTGCCAACCGTAACACCTGGACGGCGTCATTAGCCAATTTCAGCACGGGTTCCGGATAAACCCCCAGTGCCAGCATTCCCAGCAGGCACACCCCCAGCACCACCACCTGCGAATCGGCGAGTTTGATAAGGGCGGTTTTCGGTGCTTTTTCCGCCCACCATTGGCCGCTGCCCCAGAAAATTTCCCGGATGATTCCGAAGTAATAATACAGCGAGGCCACCACGCCGAGCAACGCCACGGCCACGAGCCACGGGAAAGTGGCGGCGGGTTCGATCACCGCGCGCAGCAAAAGAACTTTTCCCAAGAACCCCGCGAGCGGGGGAATGCCCGCCAGCGAAGCAACCGCCAGCGTGAGGGTCACCGCCATGAGTGGCGAGCGTTGATGGAGGTTGGCAAGGATGCTGAGGTCTTCGTCCTCGTCGTCGGGCGTGAGGATGGAAATCACGGTGAACGCCGCGATGACGGCGAACAAATATCCGGCAAGATAAACGAGTACCGCCGCCGCGCCGCGTTCATTGAGTGCCACGATGCCGAGCAAAACATAGCCCGCGCTGGCAATGCTTGCGTAGCCGAGCAGTCGTTTGAGATTGCGCTGGCGCAGCGCGCAGAGGCTGCCAAAAATAATTGTGGCCGCCGCCATCACCGAGAGCATTGTGGCGGGCTCCAACAAACGCGGGCCGTTGGGCTGTACTTGGAGTGCGGTGTACAGCACGCGCAACAGCAGCACGAATCCCGCCGCCTTGGAGCCGATGGCGAGGAAGGCCGTCACCGGTGCAGGCGCGCCTTGGTACACATCGGGCGCCCAAATTTGGAAAGGCACGGCCGCAATTTTGAATGCCAGTCCGGCAAGCAACAGCAGCGCGCCGAGTTGGAACAACAGCAGTTGCTTCATGTGTCCCGCGGCCAAGCCATCGGCGATGAGGTTAAACTGCAGCGTGTGGGTGCTGCCATAAATGAGCGCGATACCAAAGACCATTATCGCCGAGGCCGCTGCGCCGAGGATGAGATATTTGATGCCCGCTTCCAGCGAGCGGAGGCGATGGCTTTGTAAACTGGTGAGCACATAAAACGTAATCGTGATCAACTCGATGGCCACGAACAGCATTACAAAACTATTGGCCGACGCGGCAAAAAGCATCCCGCACAGCGCGAAGCAGTTGAGCGCGTACACCTCTGCGCCGCCGGTGCGGAGGCGATTGGCAAATCCCATCGTGAGCAGGGTCACCAAAATTCCCGCCAACAAGAACAGCGCCTTGAAAAACACCGCCAGCCCATCGCGCACAAAACCGCCGCTGGAGTCGGTGAGAGGCTCGGCGGTGAGCCCTTGTTTCACCAGCAGCGCCAGCATCACAGTGAGCCCGAGTGCGGTGCAGAAGCCCAACAGTGGCCGTCGATTGGGCGGTGTCCACAAGCCCGCCATCAACACCAACACACCGAGCAGCGCCACGCCGATTTCAAGGCTGATGAGGGAAAGATTCATTTGCGGTTGTACATCTCCACCACGTGCTCGAGGCTTTCGCGGGCGGTTTCAATTTTATGGGTCAACAGTTTTGGCGCGAAGCCAAAGAGCAACAGCCCGCCGAGCAGCAGAATGAAAGGCAGCTTGTGCCAGCCGGGGATGTCCTCGGTATGCGGGGCGTCGTCCGCACGCGGGCCGTGCAGCAATTGGCGTGCGGCGCGCAACATATAAACCGCGCCGATCACGAGCGCCGCCCACGCGGCGATGCCGGTGATGAGCGACAGCGTTTTCCACGCGCCGAAGAACACAGTGATTTCTCCGGCAAAATTTGCGAAGCCCGGCAAACCGCAACCGGCGAGCAGCGCCATTAACAACAGTGTGCCCCAGAACGGCATCACGGTGAGCAATCCGCCAAGTTTATCCATATCCAGCGTGCGGGCTTGTTGATGGAGATGCCCGCTGAGCGCGAAGGCCAGCGCGGCGAGCAGCCCGTGCGCCACCATCACCATCACTGCGCCGGTGAGGCCGATGAGCGACATACTCGCGATGCCGAGAAACACAAAGCCCATATGCGCCACGGAAGAGTTGCCGATGAGTCCGTTGAGGTCGCGTTGGCGCATCGCCACGAGGCCGCAGTAAAGGAGGTTGCCCAGACAAAGCCACGCGAGCACCGGCAGCCATTGTTGCGCGCCATCGGGCAGGATGGGGAGGGCGACACGGATGATCATAAACAAGCCGAACTTTTTGATGACGCCCGCGTGCATCATTGCCGTGGCAGTGGGCGCGGCGCCGTAAGCCAGCGGGGCCCACGTGTGGAAGGGCCACAAGCCAACGAGGATGCCGAGCCCGAACATTAACAGCGCAAAGATGAGCCCTTGTTGGCCGGTGGTCATCAAGTCGGGCTGGGTGGATTGAATGCGATGGATGATTTCCGGCAGGTTGAATGTTTCGTAGTGGAGGTAAATCATCATCAGCCCCACCAACGCGAGCAATGCGCCGAGACTGAGATAGAGGGTGGTTTTGTAGGCGGCGAATTCGCGGTTCTCGCCGCGGCCCCAGACGCCGATCATAATGAATGTGGGGATGAGTGCGAGTTCGTGCAGGAAATACATCAGGAAAATATCGAGCGCCATAAACGCGCCGAGGATGCCGCCGGTCATCAGCAGCATCAGAATGGCAAATTCTTTTTCGCGCGCCTTGATGCCACCGGCGCAACAGGCGGCGGCAAACGCGACCAGTGCGGCCATGAGTACCAGTAGCACGCTGATGCCATCCACACCGACGTGAAAGCTGATGCCGAGGCTGGGAATCCACTGGGCGGATTGCACAAAAGCGTAGCCGTGGTTGACGGAGGTGAGGTCGGTGCTCGGTTCGAATTTAACGAACACAAACAGCGCCAGCACCAGTGAGCCGAGTGTGGCGAGGATGGTGCCCCAGCGAAACACGGCGCGGTTTTCACGCGGCACGGCCATCAGCACCAGCGCCATCAAAATCGGCCAACCAAAAATGTAAGTGAGTGGCGACATTTTAGAATAGGAAAAAAGTGAGCATCACGAGCAAACCCAGTGCCAACAGCAGGGCGTAGGTTTGGAGGTTGCCCGATTGCACGAGGCGCAGGAGGCAACCGGTGAGATCGATTGCACCGCTGGTGCCACGCACGCCAAGGCCGGCAATGATCCAGCGGTCAAACCAATCGGCATAACGCGCCAGGCGTTCTTGTGTCCATCGGTTGAGCCACACGTATAGTTCATCGAAGTAAAATTTGTCACGCATGCCGCGCGCCAGTGCGCCGAGCATTCCGGGGAGAGGATCCTGTTTCACCCCGCGATAGGCCACCCAGCCGAGCGCTAATCCCGCCAAGCTGGCGATCGTGCCAGAAACCATTGCTGCGAGATGGGCAGCGTGAGTCATTTCATTTGGAATTACCGCGCCGGTAATTTTTGTGCTCAGCCAAATATTTTTGTTTAATAGAAAATCGTTCAGTCCAAAAAAATGCCAGCCCAGGCCAATGCTGAGGATGGAGAGGAAGATTAATGGCCCGATCATTTCGCCCGGTGCCTCGTGAGCTTTCCGGGCTGCTTCGCCGCGCGGCTCGCCGTGGAAGGCGACCAGCACACAGCGCATCATATAAAACGCCGTGAGCAACGCCACTGCCACGCCGAGGTAAAAGAGCGGTTGATTGGCCACATAGGCTTGCGCGAGAATGGCGTCTTTGCTGAAGAAGCCACTCATCAACGGAAAGCCCGCCAGTGCGAGCGCGCCGGTGACAAATGAGCGGTAAGTGAGTGGCAGTTTTTTGCGAAGGCCGCCGAGTTTCCAAATATCCTGTTCGTGATGGCAGGAATAAATCACCGCGCCCGCGCCGAGAAACAGCAGCGCCTTGAACGCGGCGTGGGTGGTGAGATGGAACATACTCGCCGCTGGCCCCGCGCAGCCCACGGCCATGACCATATAGCCAAGCTGGGACAGTGTGGAATAGGCAAGGATGCGTTTGAGGTCGTTTTGCTGGATCGCCATCAGTGCCGCGAGCAGCGCGGTGATGCCGCCGATCCAACTGATGATGACCAGCGCGTCGGGCGTGAACAGGAAGAACAGTTTGCAAAGCATATAAACACCGGCGGCCACCATCGTGGCGGCATGGATGAGGGCGCTCACGGGCGTGGGGCCTTCCATCGCGTCCGGCAGCCACACGTGCAGCGGGAACTGTGCGCTCTTGCCAACAGCGCCGCAAAAAATTAACAAGCCCGCCGCCGTACCCACCGCGCCGATTTCTGCCAATGCAGTGATGTCGAGCGTGCCGTGAAGTTGCCATACGAACAGGATGCCGAGCAAAAATCCGAAGTCGCCAATGCGGTTGGTGATGAACGCTTTTTTGCCGGCATCGGCGGCGGTGGGTTTTTCAAACCAATGGCTGATGAGCAAATAGCTGGAGACGCCGACGAGTTCCCAGAAGATAAACAGCAGTAAAAGGTTTGAGGCCAGCACGATGCCGAGCATCGAAAACAGGAAGAGGCTTAGGCCGCCGAAGTAGCGCGAATAGCCCGCGTCGGTTTTCATATAAGCCAGCGAAAAGATTTGCACCAGGGTGCCGACGGTGGTGACGATGAGCAGCATCAACAGGCTGAGCGGATCGATGAGCGCGGCGAAATCCACGGTGAAGCCATCCAGTTGGAGCCATTGTTCGCCGCCGATTGCGGTCAAGGGTTTCACAAGCGCGGCCGGTGCATCGTGGAATTTGATGAACAAGATGAGGCTGCAAACAAAGGCGAGGGTGGATGCCGCTAATGAAAGGCCTGCGCTGACTCCGCGCCACCGCCGCGCGCCGAGGCCAATACCCACCGCCGCCAATAGTGGCAAAAACAGGATGACCATCGCGAAGGTCAATTTGAGTTCAGAGTCGGTCATTGGTTAGAGTTTCATCGAGGTGAGATCGGCCACGTCGGTGGTTTGGCGTTTGCGGTAGAGCGCCACGATCAGCGCGAGGCCCACGGCTACTTCGGCGGCAGCGACGGTGATGATGAAAAACACCATGATTTGCCCGTCCAACGGAGAGCCGTGGGGCGAGGGCGGTTGATGATGGGAAAAGGAAACCAACGCAAGGTTGGCGGCATTGAGCATCAGCTCGAGGCTCATATACATGATGATGAGATTGCGGCGAATGACCACGCCCAACAGCCCAAGGCAAAACAGCGCCGCGCTGACGACGAGATAATGTTCGAGGCCGACGCCGGTCATTCGGTTTCCTCCTTGGGGTCTTCGGTGTCGGGGGCTTTGCTGAGTAAAATGCAGCCGACCATCGCCACCAAAAGCAGTAGTGAAACAATTTCAAAGGGTATCACGTAATTGGTAAAAAGCAATTCGCCGAGTGGTTTGGTTTCGCCCGCGTTGTCGGCGAGGCTGCGTTCATCCACGCGGGAGCCAGTTACGGTGGTCACCAAAATCCACGCCAACCCCGCCACGGCCGCCGCGCCGAGGAAGGTGCCGAATTTACGGAAGCGTTGCCGTTCTTCTTCCTTAATGTTCAGCAGCATAATAACAAACAGGAACAATACGATCACTGCGCCGGCGTACACCAGGATTTGTACCGCCGCTAAAAAGAACGCTTTGAGCAAAACGAACAACCCCGACATACAAATAATGGTGAGCACCAGAAACATCGCGCTGGTGACGGGGTTGCGGCTGAACGGATTAAACACCACCAGCGCCCCGCAAAGCAGGGTGAGCGCGCTGAAGATGTAAAAGAGGAGATCCATCAAATGACCAATGACCAATGACCAAGGCCCAAGGAATTATCAATGACCAATGAGCAAGGCCCAAACTCAGGGGGCGAGCTTGAGAATTGGGGTTTGGGGTTTCCTTGGGATTTGGTCATTGGGCCTTGGGGTTTTTCCCAACGGGAAAGTTTTCCTGCGCCTTCGCATCCGCCGTTTTCTTTTCCCATTTCTTGATGCGATCGTGATGGGTGCCGCCGCGTTCGAGGAGTTTGTCTTTGTTGAAAATCATTTCCTTGCGGTTGCTGGCGGTGAGGGCGTAGTCGCGACGCATTTTGTTTTCGTCGTAGCCTTCGTAATAATCCTTGGCGAGGAAAATGGCTTCCTCGGGGCAAACTTCTTCACAATAGCCGCAGAAAATGCAGCGGAGCATATCGATCTCGAATTCCTTGGGCATCTTTTCCGCGCCTTCGCGGTGGGCGGTTTCGCCATCCTCACCGGGCGGGGTGATGCGGATGGCTTTTGGCGGGCAAACAAATTCGCAAAGTTGGCAGCTCACGCATTTGGTGGCGGCATCCTGATCGCTCACCAAATACGGCGCGCCGCGAAAGCCGGGCGGCACAGTCCAAAGCTCCTCGGGATAGCTCAGCGTGGTCTTGAATTGATTGTCTTTGTTTTTCTCTTCGTAGACTTTTGATTTTTTGAACGAAAGAAAATGGCCGAGCGTGACCTTGAATCCGTTCCACAAGGTGGGAATGAATAGGCGCTCCCAGAGACTCAATTTTACGCGTTGGACTTTGATGGCCATTTTATTTTCCGTGGGTCAAACACATGTAAATCGCCGTCACCACGATATTTGCCAGCGCCAGGGGCACGAAGCGTTTCCAGCCGATGTCCATTAGCTGATCGTAACGGAAACGCGGCAACATCCAGCGCACCCAAATGAACAGACCCATAAACAGCAGGAGTTTGCCAATGAAAATGCCGACTTGCAAGAGCCCCATTCCGAGTGACGTGGCCGTCTCGTTAAGGCCGGCGAAGGGAAGCGTCCAACCGCCGAGGAATAGCACCACCATCATCGCGCTCACGGCGATCATCGCCGCGTATTCGCCAAGGAAAAACAGCGCGAACTTCATTGAGCTGTACTCCGTGTGATAGCCGCCCACCAATTCCGATTCCGCCTCCGGCATATCGAAGGGCAGCCGATTGGTTTCCGCAAAGGCCGCCACCAGAAAAATCACAAACGCAATCGGTTGCTTGAGGATCAGCCACGCGCCGCTTTTTTGATAATCGATCACGGCACTCAAATTCAGATCGCCCACCAACATAAACACCGGCACCACGCTCATCCCCATTGCGATTTCGTACGAGATCATTTGCGCGCTGCTGCGGATGCCGCCGAGAAATGGAAACTTGGAGTTACTCGCATAACCCGCCAGCACAATGCCGTATACGCTGAGGGACACGATGCCGAACGTGAACAAAATGCCGACGTTCAAATCCGCGATGACTGCTTTCTGTGAGCCGAGTTGCGAGCCGAACGGAATCACCGCGAGCGTCATTAGTGCCGGAACCATCGCCACCGCCGGCGCGAGCCAGAAATAAACCCTGCGCGCATAGGCCGGCGTGAAATCTTCTTTGAGGATAAACTTCAGTCCATCCGCTGCAGGTTGGAGCAGGCCAAACGGCCCCACGCGGTTGGGGCCGATGCGATCCTGAATCCACGCCGATATGCGGCGTTCGGCAACCACCGAATAGGCCACCATCGGCAGCACGACCGCGAACACCGCGATCACAATTTTCAGCAAACTGAAAATCGCGAACTGCTCGTTTGGAGTGAGGTTGTTGAACCAGTCGGTCATACGGTTGCGGGTAGGGCGGTTTCTCCGAAACCGCCGCGGCGCGCTCGGAGAGCGCGCCCTACCATTTTGTCTCTGTGGTTAAATTTCATTTCATCAAATCTCCACTGTCACGCCCGTGTCGCCGAGTGCGGCCCAGTTCAGGTCTTTGGCTTTGAATGCGTCCACTTCGGTGGCCATTTGGTTGAACAACCCTTCGATGGTGCTGAAGCCGTTTTGGCCGGTCACGTTTTCCACGAGTTCGTGGAGCACTTCCCATTCGGCGCGGGCACTGCCGGGGGCGTCGAGGGCTTTCATAAATTTTTGCACTTGGCCTTTGGTGCTCGTGAACGTGCCGCGCTTCTCGGCATACGCGCAGCCGGGCAACAGATAATGCGCCTTGGTCGTGGTGGCATTTGGAAAAATATCGCTCACGATTAGCAACTCCAGTTTTTCCAAAAGCGTTTCGCTGATGCCGTGTTGCGTGACGTCTTCGCCGAAGACGATCAGCGTTTTGATCGTGCCACTCTCGATGCCTTCGGCGATCGCGGAGAGATTTGAGCCCAGCGTTTCGCCGGTGATGCCGATGAGTCGCGCGCCGTTGCTGTTTGGGTTTTTGTCGGCGTTCAATAATAGATGATCGCCCTCGCCATTGCGCGGCACGGAATCGGTGATGGCCTCAAATTTGTCGGCCAGTTTTTTTAGCAAATAAAGTTCTTCATTCGTCTGGCGCGCCGACGCGACAATCGCCACCGAACCGGCTTCGGCCCCATCAAGCTTCCCGCTAATCTCCGCGATGACCGCATCCCAATTTCTGGCTTCTGAATTGGGACTCCTGATTTCCTTCAATCGTTTCTCGCTGCCGATCCATTTGTAATTCAACCGGCCCGAGTCGCACATCCACGGGCCGTTGACGGCATCATTTTCGCGTGGCTCCTGCCGATACATTTTATTTTCGCGCGAGCCGATGACCGTGTTGCAGCCGGTGGCGCAGCCGGTGCAGAGGCTGTTGGTTTCCTTGAGAAACCACACGCGCATTTGGAAGCGGAAATCTTTGGAGGTCAACGCGCCGACCGGACAAATGTCGGCAGTGTTCAACGTGTAATTATTGTCAAACGGTGCGCCGGGGAATGTTGCGATGGTATTATAACTGCCGCGATTCACAATGCCGAGCGCATCGTCGCCCGCGATGTCCGCGCTGAAGCGAATGCAGCGCGTGCACAAAACGCACCGCTCGGCATCAAGCACAATGCGCGGGCCGAGGTCGACAGCTTTGGGTTTGTGGACTTTGTGTTCGGCAAACTGGCTTTCGGCCTGGCCGTGTTCCACGCTGTACTCCTGCAGCTTGCACTCGCCGGCTTGATCGCAAATCGTGCAGTCGAGCGGGTGATTGATGAGCAAACTTTCCAGCACGGCCTCGCGCATTTCTTGGGTCTCCGGGCTGCTCGCGTAAATTTCCATTCCGGGAATCAAATTCGTCGCGCAGCCGATGACGCCTTTGGGCGTTTCGCGTTCGTAAGGCAGCACCATCGGGTCAATCTTCAGCGAGCCGTCATCATTCACCGGCGACTTGCCATCGGGCCCCGGTCGGCCCGGCATTCCCACGTGCACGAGACACATCCGGCAATTGCCCGCCACCGGTAGTTTGGGGTGATAACAATAATGCGGGATCTCGATACCCGCGTGTTTACAAGCCTGCAAAACCGTGGTGGGGATGAGCTTGCCCTGCCAATCCGGCGTGAGCTTGGGCACGGCGATTTCTTTGCCATCGACCGTTACGGAGATGGTTTCGATCGTGGGCGGCTCTTCGGTTTTTGCTTCGTCGGGCATTTGTTTTTTTACCAAAGAGACACAGAGGGCACAGAGGATGGGGTAGGGCGGTTTCTCCGAAACCGCCGTGGCGCGCTCGGAGAGCACACCCACCCGATTGCACGCTCTGCGCTCTCTGTGTCTTTGTGGTTAATTTTCATCTACTTCGCTTTCGCCTCAAATTCATCCCTAAATTTTTCTACAAAACTCAGCACCGGCCAGGCGCAGGCTTCGCCGAAGGCGCAGATGGTTCGGCCTTGGATGTTGTGCGCGATGTGTTTTAGGTAATCGGCATCTTCGGCGCGGGCGTCGCCGTGGGTCATTCGGTGGAGGGCTTTGTTCATCCAGAGCGAGCCTTCGCGGCATGGGGTGCATTGGCCGCAGCTTTCGTGCGCGTAAAACTCGGCGAGGTTGGCGAGGCACTCGACGATGTCGCGGCTGTCGTCGATGACAATGATCGCGCCGGAGCCGGACATTGTGCCGATCTTCATCAGCGTATCAAAATCGTACGGCACATCGAGCAAGTCGATTTTGTCTTCGCCTACATTAAACGATTCGCCCGCCTTGAGTACTTTGGAGGAGGATCCGCCGGGAATGATGGCTTGCAGTTTTCGCCCTTCGCGCAGGCCGCCGCCGAAATTTTCGTTGTGGATGAGTTCGCCCAGCGTGACTTTGCCGGTTTCGATTTCGAAATAGCCGGGTTGTTTTACATCACCGCTGAGGCTCACGAGGCGGGTGCCGGTGTTGTTGGGGGTGCCGAGTTTGGCGAAGGCTTCCGCGCCCATTTCCACAATGTGTTTCACATTGCAGAGCGTCTCCACGTTGTTAACTATGGTGGGGCACATATATAGCCCGAGCGCGGCGGGGAAGTACGGCGGTTTGATGCGCGGGTAAGCGCGCTTGCCTTCGAGGCTCTCGATGAGGCCGGTTTCTTCACCGCAAATGTACGCGCCGGCGCCGCGGTGCACGTGGATTTCGAGGTCGTGCCCGCTGCCGAGGATGTCTTTGCCGAGGTAACCTTTGGCGCGCGCTTCGGCGAGGGCGGTGTTGAGAATCTTCGCGCCTTCGGTGAATTCGCCGCGAATGTAAATGTAAGCAAGATTCACGTGGTTCGCCCAACAGGAAATGATCATCCCCTCGATAAGCTGATGCGGATCTTTGTAAATGATTTGGCGATCTTTAAATGTCCCCGGCTCGGATTCATCCGCGTTGCAAATGAGATAAACCGGCTTGGGATTCGGATGGCGCACGAAGCTCCATTTGAGTCCGCACGAAAAGCCCGCGCCGCCGCGTCCGCGCAGTCCGGAATCGAGCACGCTCTTGCGCAGTTGCGCTTGCGGCGTGGTGTCGCCCGCCGGTGCGATCGCCAACGCTTGGCGCAGCGCGGCGTAGCCGCCGTTGCGCTCGTAGCACTCGAGGTCATTCGAGTAGCCATCGGCGTCGGCGTGTTTCAACAGTAATTTGTATTCCTGCGGCATCTGCTTGACTGCACTCAGTTTTGCTCTAAATTCGCGGGCGCAGTTGCCCGATAGTGTAACGGTAGCACGACAGATTCTGATTCTGTTTGTCGGGGTTCAAATCCCTGTCGGGCAACCATTTTTCGATTTTTGATTGTTGATTTTCGATTGGGTCATTCACAGCTCCCCAAAATTTCGTTGGCTTGTTCTTCCGTGACCGCTTCGTGAAAATCATCGTTGCACATCATCACCGGGCCCGTGCCGCAACTGGCCAGGCATTCGGCAAACTCGATGCTGAATTTGCCGTCCGTCGTCGTTTGCAATCCGTGCGCCTTTGGGTCGAGCTTCAGTTTGTTGCACAATTTTTTGTGCAACTCCGTGCCACCGGCCATCGCGCAGCTGAGGGTGCGGCACACTTTTAGGACAAACTTGCCCGGCGGCTCCTCGCGCAGCATTGGGTAAAATGTCACGAGCTCGTACAGGTGCAGCGGCTTGACGCCGATCTCGGCCGCCGCCCATTGCATCGCTTCGGCGCTGATGGAGCCCGCCTCGTCCTGAATGGCGTGCAGCACCATCAACGACGCACTGCGGCTTTCGCCTTCGGGGTAGTGGGTGATGAGTTCCGCGACCTCGGTGCTGAGTTTTTCTGTGGGGGTGAAGGGCATTTTTTAATTACCAATGACCAATGATCAAGTTCCAAGAAATGACCAATTTCCAAATGCCCAATTTTGGTGATTGGGTTTTGGGAATTCCTTGGTCATTGGGTTTTGGGTCTTGGTCATTATCTGTCGCATTCTCCCATCACAAAATCCAGCGAGCCCAAAATCGCAACCACGTCGGCCACCGTGTGGCCGGGGAGGAGTTGCGAGAGGATGCTGAGGTTGACAAAAGATGGGGCGCGGATTTTCAGCCGGTGCGGGGTTCCGCCGCCGAGGCTGTGGATGTAAAAGCCAAGCTCGCCCTTGGGGTTTTCTGCGCCAAAATAAACTTCGCCCACCGGTGCATCCTGTCCCTGCGTGACGAGCATAAATTGGTGGATGAGTTCCTCCATATTCGTCATCACTTTTTCTTTGGGCGGCAGGACGATTTTGCCGTCGTCCACATTGATCGGGCCGTCGGGGATATCTGCGATGCACTGGCGCAGGATTTTTACGCTCTCGCGCATCTCGAGAATGCGGATGGCGTAGCGGTCGTAACAATCGCCGGTGGTGCCGACGGGCACATCGAAATCGAAGCGGTCGTAAATCATATAGGGCCGCGCCTTGCGCACGTCGTGCTCCACGCCGCTGCCGCGAAGGTTGGGGCCGGACAGGCCGAAGTCGATAGCTTCTTCACTGGTGATGACGCCTACGCCTTGGGTGCGGTCGAGGAAAATTGGATTGCGCGTGAGGAGCGTTTCCGTTTCGTCGAAGTTGATTTCCACTTCGTCGAGAAATACGCTGAGTTCATCGAGCCAACCTTCCGGCAGATCGCGCGATAAACCGCCCACGCGCGTGTAGCTCGTGGTAAACCGCGCGCCGGCGAGTGATTCAATGAGATAATAAATTTTTTCGCGCTCGGTGAACGTGTGCAGAAACACCGTGAACGCGCCGGTGTCCATCGCAAACGCGCCGATCCCCAGCAAATGTGCCGATACGCGGGCGAGTTCGCAGCAAATGGTGCGGATGTATTGGCAGCGCTCGGGGAGGTCGTCGGTGATGCCCAATAATTTTTCCACCGCCAAAACGTAGTGGACGTTGTTCGCCAATGGCGCGAGGTAGTCCAGCCGATCGGTGTACGGGATAAACTGGTTGTAGGTCATGTTCTCGGCGATTTTTTCATCGCCGCGATGGAGGTAGCCCACATCCGGTTCGGCTTTGGTGATGACCTCGCCATCCATCTCCAACCGCAGCCGCAACACCCCGTGCGTGGCGGGGTGCGAGGGGCCCATATTGAGCACCATTTTGTCGCCACTCACATCGGGCGATTCATCCGCTGCGGCCACCTTTGTGGCGGTGTCACGAATTGCGATGTCTTGCGTGGTGCTCACTATTTTCCATCCTCCGGATTGCGACGCCGGGGTTCGCGGACGGTTGTGTTTTCGCTGCTGGCGAGTGTTACGAATGGGCCGCCTTCCATTGGAGCGGTTTGGGTGAAGGCCACATCGGGCACTTCGGTAGGCTTGCCTTCGAGCGGGAAATCTTTGCGCAGCGGAAAGTGCGGATAGCCTTCCCACATCAAAATGCGCGTGAGGTTTGGATGGCCGGTGAATTTTACGCCCATCATATCGTACGCCTCGCGTTCGTGCCAATCAGCGGTGCGCCACACGCCGGTGACGGTGGGCACCTCGCCGTGCTCTTCGGTCACCTGCGTTTTCAAACGTAAGTTCTGATGATGCGAAATACTGCTCAATTCGTAAACCACCGAGAAGCGCGGATCCTCGCCGTAATGATCGAGCGTGGAAATATCTAGAAGATAATTGAAACCCAATTCGTGTTTTGCAAATTCGCAGACTTCGGCAATGCGCGTGGCATCGGCGATGTTCACCGTAATTTCGTCGCGAAACTCCGTGGGTTCGGAAATGAGTTCGCCAAACTCGGCCTTCAACTGCTTTGCGAAATCAGCGGCAGTCGTCATTAGGCGGTGGGTTTAAAATGTTGTTTGGCCCAAGGCTCCTTCGCCACTTTGCTTTGGAGTTTCATCAAGCCTTCAAGCACAGCCTCGGGGCGGGGCGGGCAACCGGCGATGTACACATCCACCGGCAAAATTTGATCCACCCCCTGTAACACTGCGTAGCTGCGATACATCCCGCCGCTACTTGCGCAGGCGCCCATCGCGATCACCCATTTGGGCTCCACCATTTGATCGTAAATGCGCTTCACGGCGGTCGCCATTTTATAAGTCACCGTGCCGGCCACGATCATCACATCCGATTGGCGTGGGGAAAACCGCATCACCTCCGAGCCGAACCGCGAGATATCAAACCGACTGCATCCCGCCGCCATCAGCTCGATGCCGCAGCACGCGAGCCCCATCGGCATTGGCCACATGGAATTCTTGCGAAACCAATTCACCGCAGCATCGACCGTGGTATGAACCACCTCGCCCTCCACCTTGGAATTATAACCGATCTCCGCTTTTTGAGTCATTACGCGCTCCCTCACAAACCTGATTGAGCGTAAGGTTGAGAAAAGGAGCAGGCAAGGATTTTGTGAAAAATTTCACAAGCTCGGAACGCGGAGATGGTTTCGGGGCGATTTTTGCCGAAAACCGTTGTCAATAAGGCCGAAAACTTTTTTCACTTATTTGCAGTTCATCCCTTGACGAATCACCATTTCAGCACCATATTCCCCGACCTTTTCGTAGTAAAAGGTTGAATTATGGCTAAAAACAGCGTCAAAAAGACCGTTTCCAGTAAAAAACCCGCCTCAAAAAAAGCGGTTTCCAAGAAAACAGTGAAGAAAGCAGCTCCAAAAAAGACCGTCGCCAAGACGGTTTCGTCCAAAAAAACCGCAAAAAAATCGGCTCCCAAAAAGCCAACCGTAAAAAAAGCGTCCGCAAAGAAGGCAGCGACTGCAAAGTCAGCCCCGAAAAAGGCGGCTGCAAAAAAAGCGGCGCCTAAAAAAACGGCTGCGAAAAAGGCAGCGCCCAAAAAAGCGGTAGCGAAAAAAGCCGCGCCTAAAAAGAAGAAGGCCACAAAGAAAAAAGCTCCAAAGAAACTTTCCGCTGCGTTGATGGCGCGCACCAAGGCGAACCTCGCCAAAAAAGACATCAAAAAGATTTCCGAGGTAAAGACCGAAGCCGGTATTGACCTCACCGAAAAATTCAAGGAACTCGTTTTGCTCGCGCAAGAGCAGGGCTACCTCACGCACGAAGATGTCACCGAATCGCTCCCCGAACAGGAAGTGACCTCCGCCGACATCGAAGCCGTTCACGACAAACTTCAGGGCCTGGAAATCGCCGTGGTCGACCAAGCCGAAGTCGACAACGTTTCGCCATTGCGTCGAGGCGAGGATGAAAAGGATGTTAAGGAAAAGAACAAACTTGATATCCTGGATGATCCCGTGCGGATGTACCTCAAGCAGATGGGCCAAGTACCACTGCTTACCCGCGAACAGGAAGTGGAAATTTCTAAGCGCATCGAGGAAGCCGAAAACGAAGTGAAGCGCATCATCTACGCCTTCGGCTTCACCGGCAAGGAACACATCGCGCTTGCTGAGAAACTTGTCTCCGAGCCGCCCAAGGAACGGTTCGACCGCGTCATCGTCGACAAAAAAATCGAAAGTCGCGAACGCCACCTCAAGGCACTGCGTCGGCTCGTGAAAGACGTTCGCGCCATTGACCACAAAGTGGACGAAAAATATCTCGCCCAGCTCAAGGCCAAAAACAAAAGCGCCCACACCCGCGCCAAGAAAGCCCACGACGAAAATAACACCAAACTGCAGAAATCATTCGTCAAATTTTTCTACAAGCAAAAGGTCATCGAGGAGATGTCTGTCGTGGCCGAAAACGTGCACGATAAAGTCACCAGCAGCCTCAACGCCGTAAAAAGGGCTGACAAAAGCCGTAAGACCGCTGCTAGCAAAACACTTATCGACACCGAAAGCCGCAAGCTTAAAGCGTTGGAAATTTTCGTGCGAATGCCGGCCACCGAATATGTGGAATCTTACGGCCAACTCCAGCACTTTGGCAAAAAAGCCCATCAGGCCAAAACCGAAATGGTCGAAGCCAACCTGCGCCTTGTCATTTCCATCGCCAAAAAATACACCAACCGCGGCCTGTCATTTCTCGATCTCATTCAGGAAGGCAATATGGGCCTCATGAAAGCCGTGGAAAAATTTGAGTACCGCCGCGGCTACAAATTTTCCACCTACGCCACCTGGTGGATTCGCCAGGCCATCACCCGCTCCATCGCCGATCAGGCCCGCACCATCCGCATCCCGGTGCACATGATCGAGACGATCAACAAACTCATGCGCGTGCAGAAACAGCTCGTGCAGGATTTTGGCCGCGAAGCCACGCCGGAAGAAATTTCCGACGAAATGCAGTTGCCCGTCGAGCGCGTGCGCGCCATCATGAAGATGGCCCAGCAACCCATCAGTTTGCAAAGCCCCGTCGGCGATAGTGACGACACCAACTTCGGTGACTTCATCGAAGACAAAGCCGCCGAGAACCCCAGCGATATGACCAGCTTCTCGCTGCTCAAAGACAAGCTCGGCGACGTGCTCACTTCATTGACCGAGCGCGAACGCAAAGTCCTCGAGCTCCGCTTCGGCCTCACCGATGGCTACAGCCGCACGCTCGAAGAAGTCGGCAAACAATTCAAAGTCACCCGCGAACGCATCCGCCAAATCGAGGCCAAAGCGTTAAGAAAAATGCGTCACCCCACACGCCTCCGCCAACTCCAAGGATTCCTGGACGGAGAAGGCGAACCGATCTTGAACTAAAAAGATTGGAAAACAGAAAAATTCAAAGGCGGCCAACCGGCCGCCTTTTTTCGGTAGGGACACGCTGCGCGTGTCCACGGACGCGCACAGCGCGTCCCTACCCAACTACTCCTCCAAAAACGCTTCCATCCCCGCGCAGCTACAAACTAAATTCCGATCGCCCCACACATTATCGATGCGGGCGGTGGCGGCGTTTTTTGAAATTTTTTGAGGGGCAATGGGTGTGGGCCTAACGCCGGTTGTCAGAAAGTTTTTTTGGTGCTTGGGCCTTGTTTTTGTGGGGTTTTTGGGTTTGGAGTGAAAATAATTGAAAATAAATGAAAGATTTTGCCTCCGTTTCGCGAATATATAGTAGAGGGCACGTTGTCCTTTGTAACCTGAACTCAGAAAGACACGAACTATGAAGAAAACACTACTAACACTGCTGGCCTTAGTTGGCCTCACTTGGAATGTAAATGCGCAGGAGGCACCAGGTGCGCCCAAATTCAGCCAACCTCCCACAGATGAAAAACCGCCACCTGAACTGGGTCTAATGATTGAATTAGAATCTGGTTTGCCTCTCGATTTGTATGGGTGGTTAAATGTTGATGTCGAATGGGGAATTAGGTGGGACATAGAACCACTCCTGATGGCTCATATGATTAAAACAAAAAAGGATAAACTAACACTAAACTACTATCCGTATCGTGACCTAAAGAATAATCCGAAATTTATAAGCGTTCAAGACTATTACAGCATTGACATCTCCTTTGACCCTCTTGATAAAAGCTCACTCATTTTTTTGGTTACCAGGGCCGATGCTAATGAGGATAGAAGCAAATCTATTTTCACTGAAATTATTGCCTACAAAATAGCACTATCTGGCGATTTAAAGATTGTTGGGAGTGCCTAGAAGAAAGACATTATGAATTTAATCGAAGTGTTTTCCATTAAAATGCCAGTAACTGCAATGCTTTCCCAATCCAGATTTCTTGGTGAAAACCCTGATATATTCCACAAGACTGAATTCGGTGAAAGATTGTATAACCTGGGGAAGATCGAGGAATTTGTCGATCCTGATAATCAACTAATAAAATTGGAGGCTAGTATTTTCTTCGATACTTTTGAATATTGGTTGGATTCGAACAAAGTCAGATAGGGCCGAGCACAACATCCAGAAATTATATTTCAATGAAAACTCTTAAACAATTTGTCTGTGCATTTTTGATTGCTCAGTGCTTTGGGTGCAAATCCCCTATCGCTTCACATCAACCTTTAAATGTCAAATCGGTACCCGAACTCAACATCCCTGATCGTGGCGGTTTCGTATCAAATGAGCAGTTTCTGCGCGCCACCATACGTGAAATTTTATCTTTTCGAAGCATGGTTCATCCGGATAACAACTCTGGCAGCAACTTGTTCTATTTGGAGTGGTCTGTTAAGTGGTCTGAGATGTTGGTTTCTATAACAAAAAAAGAGCTCGAGGCCTTCAAAAAGGAAGAGGAAAGAAAAGAACGCCAACAGTTGCGAGAAAAATACCCGCACCTATTCAAACAGTCAGGGAAAATCTCTGAAGAGTAGATTCCTTAATCACTTGATCAGGCCATTCACCGCCCCGTTTTTACGGGGCGTTTTTTTTTGTGCCGATGGTTTTCAGGGCGTCGCGCACCCATTCGGGTGATGCCGGGATCGGAAAACAGA
Source organism: Limisphaerales bacterium (assembly GCA_014382585.1). Classification (NCBI taxonomy): domain Bacteria; kingdom Pseudomonadati; phylum Verrucomicrobiota; class Verrucomicrobiia; order Limisphaerales; species Limisphaerales bacterium. The sequence continues at coordinate 215,588 of JACNJL010000026.1, forward strand.
AAATTCAAAGGCGGCTAAATACGTCCCTTTTTTTCGGTAGGGACACGCTGTGCGTGTCCACGGACGCGCACAGCGCGTCCCTACCCAACTACTCCTCCAAAAACGCTTCCATCCCCGCACAGCTACAAACCAAATTCCGATCGCCCCAGACGTTGTCGATGCGGGCGGTGGCGGGCCAGTGTTTGGATTCGCGGAGCCATTCGGCGGGGAAGGCCGCTTGCTCGCGGTCGTAGGCGTGGGGCCATTCGTTGGCGGCTACCATATCGGGGGTGTGCGGGGATTGCTTGAGAAGATTGTCAACCGCATCGGCCTCGCCGGATTCGATGGCTTCGATCTCGGCGCGGATAGCGATCATCGCGTCGCAGAAGCGGTCGAGTTCTTCTTTGGATTCGCTCTCGGTGGGTTCCACCATCATCGTGCCGGCGACCGGCCACGAGATGGTGGGCGCGTGGAAGCCGTAATCCATCAATCGTTTGGCGACGTCTTCCACGGTCACTTTTTTGAACTGCCGTAAATCCAAAATACACTCGTGCGCCACGCGACCGTTCGCGCCTTTGAAGAGCACGGGGTAATGCGGATCCAATCGATGGGCGATGTAGTTGGCATTGAGGATGGCGTGCTCGGTGGCGGCGCGCAGTCCGTCGGGGCCCATCATCGCGATGTACATCCACGAGATGGGGAGGATGCTGGCGCTGCCCCACGGGGCGGCGCTGACCGCGCCAATCGGATTTTCGCCGCCGAGATTGACGACCGAATGATCCGGCAAAAAATCGGTCAGATGGTCCGCCACGCCGATGGGGCCCATCCCCGGGCCGCCGCCGCCGTGCGGGATGCAAAAGGTTTTGTGGAGGTTGATGTGGCAGACGTCCGCGCCCAGTTCGCCGGGGCGCGATAGGCCGACCATCGCGTTGAGGTTCGCGCCATCGAGATAAATCTGGCCGCCCGCGCCGTGGACGATTTCGCAAATCTCGCGGATGGTTTCCTCGAACACGCCGTGCGTTGAGGGATACGTAATCATCATCGCCGCAAGATCGGCGGCGTGCGCTTCGGCTTGGGCGCGGAGGTCGTCGAGGTCGATGTCGCCTTCGTCGCTGCATTTCACCGGCACCACCGTGAGGCCGGCCATTACCGCGCTGGCGGGGTTGGTGCCGTGCGCGCTGGTGGGGATGAGGCAAATGTTGCGCTGCGGTTCGCGGCGGCTTTGGTGAAACGCTTTGATGACCAACAGCCCCGCGTACTCGCCCTGTGATCCGGCGTTGGGTTGCAGCGAGACGCCGGCGAAGCCGGTGATTTCCGCCAGCCAATCTTCGAGGTCGGCAAACATTTCCTGATAACCGCGCGTTTGGGCCACGGGCACGAAGGGATGGATGCTGTTAAATTCCCGCCACGAAATCGGCTGCATTTCGGCCACGGCATTGAGCTTCATCGTGCACGAGCCAAGCGGAATCATACTTTGTGCCAGGGACAAATCGCGGCTCTCAAGACGTTTCAAATAACGCATCAACTCCGTTTCGGAGCGATGTTTGTGAAACACTTCGTGCATGAGAAAATCGCTCGTCCGTCCAAGCCCTTCCGGCGTGGCCTCGGCGGGGGAAAGCTCTTTCAGTTTGAAAGGCACATCGCGGCCGCCATTGAAGACCGCCAGTAAATCGAGCACATCGGATTCGGTGGTCGTTTCGTTCAACGCGATGCCGAGCGTTTGCGCATCGAGCACGCGCAAATTGATGCCAAACTTTTCCGCCTCACGAACCACCTCGCGCGCATTCAGATTGTTATGCGTGACCGTGACTGTATCAAAAAAAGTTTCGTGCCCCAGCTTGTGCCCGAGTCGTTTGAGGCCCGCGGCGAGGCAACGCGTGAGCCCGTGCACATGCGCAGCGATGGCGCGCAATCCATCCGGCCCGTGGTAGCACGCGTACATCGCGGACATATTTGCAAGCAACGCCTGCGCGGTGCAGATGTTGCTCGTCGCTTTGTCGCGCCGAATGTGTTGCTCGCGCGTTTGCAGCGACAGCCGAAACGCCGGGCGCCCGCGTGCATCTTTGGAAACCCCCACGATGCGGCCAGGAATCTGCCGCTTATAAATATCGCGCGTGGCAAAAAACGCCGCGTGCGGTCCGCCGTAGCCCAGCGGCACGCCGAAGCGTTGGGCGTTGCCCACGGCGATGTCCGTGCCCAATTCGCCCGGGGCTTTCAATTGCGTGAGCGCCAGTAAATCCGTCGCCATCACCACCATCGCGCCCGCCTCGTGCGCGTGCGCGATGAGGCTCGTGTAATCTTCCACCGCGCCGTCCGTGGCCGGATATTGCAGCAATACGCCAAACACATTTTCATCCAGCGCCAGATCATCAGTCGCTCCCGTGCGCACCTCGATGCCCAACGGCGCGGCGCGTGTTTGCAGTACCTCGATATTTTGCGGATGACAATCCGCTGCCGCTACAAAGACATTGCGGCTGCCTTTGCCCTTCACCGCGTGGCACATCATCATCGCTTCCGCGCACGCCGTCGCCTCGTCGAGTAACGACGCATTGGCGATCTCCAACCCCGTGAGGTCGGCTACCATTGTTTGGAAATTCAGCAGACTCTCAAGCCGCCCCTGCGAAATCTCCGCCTGATACGGCGTGTACTGCGTATACCAACCGGGGTTCTCCAAAAGATTTCGCTGAATCGCCGGTGGCACGAGGCAGTTGTGAAAACCCATCCCAAGATAATTCCGGAACGGTTTGTTGGCAGAAATAATCCGCTTCAACGCCCTCAACGCCTCGTGCTCCGAAAGAGCGGCCGGAAGATTGAGTGGCCGCGTGCTGCGAATCGCCTCCGGCACCACCGAGTCAATGAACCCCTCCAGCGAATCGGCCCCGAGCGCCTCGAGCATTGCCCGCGCCTCGGCGGCGTCCGGCCCAATATGGCGCGCGGCAAAGTGATCGGGATGTCCGGTCAAGGTCACAGGTGTAATTTCAGTTTCAGACACAGCCCCGGCAGTGTCGGCAATCGGTAGGTCACGCACAAGCATTTGCCGGAAGCTAGACAAGAGGAGGGGAGGGGACAAGCGGGAATTGTTGGAATGACGGAAATAAGAAAATGACCAAGGGCTGAACTCTAATGATCAAGGCCCAATGACCAAATCCCAAGGAATGCCCAAGCCCCAAAAGTGGGCCTTGAATTGGACTTTGGGTTTTCCTTGGGCATTGGGTTTTGGTCATTGGCCATTTTTAGATATTATCAAAAAAAACAAATTTCCCCTTGCGCGTTTTCCGTTTTCGGTTTATTCTGTCTTGACAGAAATGAGTGAATCAACTCTCCAACTCTCTCCGGTCCAGCAGAAGTTCATCCTGCATTGGGGCGAAATGGGCACGCGCTGGGGCATTAACCGCACCGTCGCCCAAATCCACGCACTGCTGTATATTTGGCCTAATTCGCTGAATGCAGAGCAAATCACTCTCACGCTGGAAGTGGCGCGATCCAATGTGAGCACCAGTTTGCGCGAGCTGACCGGGTGGGGCATTGTCAAGAATGTGCAAATGATGGGCGACCGCCGCGATCATTTTGAAACGCTCGATGATCCGTGGGAAATGTTTCGCATTATTATGGACGAGCGGAAACGCCGCGAGATGGATCCCACGTTGGAGTTGCTGCGCGATTGCCTCGAAGAACAAAAGAAAGCCCGCAAAAAAGATCCGCACACCGAAGAGCGACTGAAGGGCTTGGCTGAATTTTTTGAGAGCACCTCCAGTTGTTATGCCCGAATGGCAAAACTGCCCACCAGCACGCTGCGCAAACTTTCGCGCATGGGCGACAAGATGCTGCAACTGCTGCCAATTTAACCGAAACCAAAAACCCAAAACGGAAAGCGCAAATGAGCTACCATAAAATTTCAGTCTTTTTTGAAATGACAGAAAGAAATGGAACTGTCGTGTGTTTCGACGGGGTGTGCCCGATGTGTCTGAAGGCCGTGTCGCTGATGCGACCGGTGTGGGAGCCGCGCGGCGTGGAGTTTGTGCCGCTGCAAGCGGAGTGGGTGCGGGGGCGGTTGAACCTGCCGGAGGATGAATTGCTGGGCAAGATGCGCGTGCTCACTCCGTGCGGCAACGTGCTCGGCGGCGCGGATGCCCACGTGCATTTGTGGGGCCACGTGTGGTGGCTTTGGCCGCTGTGGTTGGCAGGCAAGCTTCCGGGTGTTCGTTGGCTGATCGATGTGTGCTATCGCTGGGTGGCCGCGAATCGATATAAACTGATGCCCGGCGAGAGGGCTTGTGATGCCCGATGTTCAATCTCGGATTCTGTTTCAATAAAACCCAAAAACAAAAACGAAAGGACATAAAAGAAAATGACAACCGCCGTTTACATCTATATCGTTTACACCGTCATCAGTATTGTGATGACCGCTTGGGTGGCGCACACGCTTTACAAAAACGGGCGCGTATTTTTGGTGGAGGCGTTCAAGGGCAAGGAGGAAATGGCCGACAGCGTGAACCACTTGCTGGTGGTCGGCTTTTATCTCGTCAACCTCGGGTTCATCCTGCTGTATCTGCGCTACGGCACAAAGCCCACGGATATCGAAAACGGCGTGGAATACGCCGCTACCAAACTCGGTGTGGTGCTGCTGGTGCTCGGCGCGATGCACTTCTTTAATATGTACAACTTCGATCGGATGCGGAAGAAAGGCAACGGTTACGAAGGCAACGTGCCACCCGTTTTAGCAAAGTAGCCAAAGGTAGGGCGCGCTTATGTAGCCCGGACTACAATGTGCCCTGCCACCAAAGTAAAATAAAATGACATCGGAAACTAAAACCCCGAACGGCAAAGTCGTCATCGCCGGCGGCACGGGCTTCATCGGCACCAACCTTGCGCGGCATTTGTGCGATCTCGGCTGCGAGGTGGTGCTGCTCTCCCGGCACATTCCTGAAAAGCGCGGCGCGTGGCAACACGCCGTATGGGATGGCCGCACGGTCGGCGATTGGGCGCATCATCTCGAGGGCGCTGCAGCGATTGTAAACCTCGCCGGGCGCACGGTGGATTGCATCAAGACGCCCGATCATTGCGACGAAATTCTTCGCTCGCGGGTGGAAGCTACGCTCGTATTGGGCAAAGCGGTGCGCGGCTTAAAAATGCCGCCGCTGGTTTGGGTGCAAATGGCCACGGCGCATATTTATGGTGACCCGCCCGAGACGGTGTGTGATGAGGATTCCACCTTCGGTTTGGGCCTCGCGCCCAACGTGGGCAAAGCGTGGGAGGCGGCCTTTGCCGAAGCGGTGTTGCCCGAAATGCGGCAGGTGATTTTGCGAACCAGTTTTGTACTCGGCTCCAATGGCGGCGCGTTTCCCAAAATGCGAATGATCGCGCGCTGCGGTTTGGGCGGACGCGTGAGGCACGGACGGCAGGGTATTAGTTGGCTGCATATCGATGATATGACGCGCCTCATCGTCCGCGCCATTGTCAATGATTCGATGCGCGGCGCGTACATTGCCACCGCGCCCAAACCGGTTTCGCAGGCTGAGTTTATGCGCGAACTGCGGCGCGGCATCGGAATACCCATCGGCTTGCCGGCCACGGAGTTGATGGTCCGCTTCGGCGCGCATTGGTTGCTGCGGACGGATCCGGAGTTGGTGTTGTACGGCCGCTATTGTGTATCGCGGAGGTTGAAAGAGGAGGGTTATGAGTTTGCGTTTGAAAACATCAAAGACGCGATGAATGATTTATGCCGGTAGGGATGCGCTGCGCGTGTCCCTGCCATCAAAGCTTGGCGAATGTCATTTGTTCCTTTAAAGCATCAGCGGCGTGGCGGAGAAACTAAAAGCAGAGCAAGGCATCAATTACATCAAGCTGTTGATTTGTTTTTTGGTGGGCTTGAATCTTTGGTGGTTCGGGCCGCCCACGGGGTTGTCGGTTGAAGGTTGGCGGGTGTTCGCGGTTTTCTTTGCCACGATTCTGAGCTTCATTTTGAGGCCAATTCCAATGGGGCCGGCGGTGCTCATTGCGGTTGTCACCCTCGCGGCGACGCAAACGCTCGGCGAATCGTCCAAAGAATCGTTTGCCGCCGCGCTCAGCGGTTATGGCAACACCACGGTGTGGTTGGTGGTCGCGGCATTTTTTATTGCCGGCGCGATGATTCGCACGGGGCTCGGGCGGCGGATTGCGTTGGGGTGCGTGGTGAAGTTTGGTAAAACCACATTGGGGCTCGGCTACGCGACGGCATTGGCGGAATTGATTTTGGGGCCGGCGATTCCCTCGAACACCGCGCGCGGTGGCGGCGTGATGGCGCCGATTGTAAATTCCCTTTCCCGCGCGTTGGGCTCCACCCCGGAAAATCAGCCGCGGCTTGCGGGCGAATATCTGATGCTCAATGGCGCACACGTGAACCTGATCACAGCGGCAATGTTCCTCACAGGAATGGCGGCAAACGGTTTGGTGAGCGCGGCGGCTTCGGGCGAAGGCATTGAGTTCGGCTGGATGACGTGGCTCAAGGGCAGCATTGTGCCCGGGCTCGCGTGTCTACTATTGATGCCGTGGTTTTTGCATAAACTGCTCGCGCCAAAAATGCAGGACGCCAGCGCGGCACGCGACAGTGCTCGTGATCAGTTGCGCGCGATGGGCGCTTGGTCGCGTGACGAGAAAATTATGCTCGGCGTGTTTGTGTTGTTGCTGGCGTTGTGGGCCACGAGCAAATGGTTGCACGGAATGCACACGGGCGTGGTGGCATTGATTGGCGTTTTGATTTTGCTGCTGAGCGGCGCGGAAAAGTGGGAGGATATCACGGGCAACCGCGAGGCGTGGGATGCTTTTGTGTGGCTGGGCGGAATGGTTTCGATGGCGGGAGCACTGAAGGCGACGGGATTCATCGCGTGGTTTGCGAGCGCGATGCAGGGCAACATCGAAGCGGCGGGGATGGGAATGCTGGCCACGGCGGTGGTGTTGGCGTTGGTTTACTTTTACTCGATGTACGGCTTCTCGATGTTGACCGGTCACATTACGGCGATGGTGGCGGCGTTCCTCGCCGTGGCGCTGGGGTTGGGCGTGCCGGGGATGTTGATGGTGGCGTTGCTCGCGTATTTCTCAAACCTGTGCGGTTGTCTTACCAATTATTCCACAGGACCGGTGGTGATTTATTCCGGGTTCGGCTACGTGCCGGTGGGGCGATGGTTTAAAGTGGGGCTGATGGTTTCGATTTTCCACCTCGTCGTGTGGCTCGGCGTCGGGTTGCCGTATTGGAAGTGGTTGGGGTGGTGGTAAACGAAATTACTTGGCCGTGACGATCGTGTAATTCCGTTTGCCTTTTCGCAGCAACAAATGTTTGCCGAAGAGGAGGGCGTCGGTTGTGATGCGGTGTTGGGGGTCGGATTGGCGTTGGTTGTTTAAATTTAATCCTCCCCCTTGAAGGTCTTTGCGGGCCTGGCCGTTGGAGGGACAGAGGCCGGCGGTGACGTATAGCTCGAGGATGGGAAGACCTTCAGCTTCGAGCTTGGTTTTTTCGATTTCGACGGTGGGGATCTCGCCGACGATTTCGTTAAAGGTGTTTTCGGTGATGCCTTCGAGGCCGCCGCCAAATAGGATTTTGCTGGCTTGTTGGGCTTCGGCGGTGGCGGCTTCGCCGTGGATGAGATTGGTCATCGCGATTGCCAATGCAGTGTGGGCGGCCCGGGCGCTGGGGTTTTCTTCGTGCTGTTTTTCGAGCGCTTCGATTTCTTCTTTGGGGAGGAAGGTGAAATATTTTAAGTAGCGGACTGCGTCGCGGTCGTCGGTGCGGACCCAGAATTGGAAGAATTTGTAAACACTGGTGCGGGCGGGATCGAGCCACACGGCCCCGGCTTCGGACTTGCCGAACTTGGAGCCGTCGGCGTTGGTGATGAGCGGGAGTGTGAGGCCGAAAACAGTTTCGGAAAGTTTACGGCGGGTGAGGTCGATGCCGGCGGTGATGTTGCCCCATTGATCGCTGCCGCCGATTTGGAGGTCACAGTCGTGCGCTTTTTTGAGATGATAAAAATCGAATGCCTGCAAAAGCATATACGAAAATTCGGTGTAACTGATGCCGACCTCGCGGTCTTCCATTCGAGCGCGGACGCTTTCTTTGGCGACCATTGTGTTGACGGTGAAATGCTTGCCGATGTCGCGCAGGAAATCGAGCAGCGTGACGGCGCGCGTCCAGTCGGCGTTGTCGAGCAGTTGGGCGGGGTTTTGGGTGGACTCAAAATCAAGCAGCTTGGTGAGTTGCGTTTTTACTGTGGCGATGTTGGCGGCGAGCAATTCGGGCGTGAGCAAATTGCGTTCGGCGGATTTGCCGCTGGGATCGCCGATGGCACCGGTGGCGCCGCCGGCGAGGGCGATGGGGATGTGGCCGAGGTTTTGAAAACGGCGCAGTGCGATCAACGGCACGAGGTTTCCCACATGCAAGCTGTCTGCGGTGGGATCGAACCCGCAATAGAGCACGGTGGGTCCTTTGCCGAGCCGCTCGGTCAGCGATTCGGTGTCGGTACAGTCGTTAATCAACCCGCGCCACTGCAGTTCTTCGAGAATGCTCATGCGGCGCGCATTAACGCCGAGCGACGCGGCGGGGACAAGGGGAATTTTTTGAGTAGTCAGAAGATTGGAGTTAGGAATTAAAAATCCGTGTACTCCAGTTCTTCTTCGTGCTCGGTTTCTTCTTCTTCGTCCTCGTAGAGGAACTCCAGTGAGTCGGCGTTGTCGGTGTCATCGTCTTCCTCCCAGAGCGTGGCTTGGTGCGCGGCGATGATGTTGGCGAGGGCCATAAATTCCTCGCGTGGGAGGTCTTTGATGGCTACTTCGATTTCTTTTACGGTTTTCATTTCTTTTTCGGTTGTATCAAATTCAGGAGGTGTTGCATGGAGACGGTGTTTTTGAAAACCATTTGCAGGTTGTCTTTCACGCCATTTTTCACGCTGTAATAAGTGCTTTGGGTGTTGTTCACGCTTCCGATGACGGCGCCGTATTCGTTGAACACGGGCGCGCCGCTGGAGCCTTTGGCGAAATCGGCGGTGATGGAAAACATTTGGCGGCGGCCGCCGTTGCGGGTGTTATCCAGAAATTTGCGTGAAATGATACCTTCGCTGAGCACGTAAAAGTGACGGTCAGGATGGCTGAAGACGCGTACCTTTGCGCCGAGCGGGGCCTCGGTGGAGACGGGTAGGGCGGTGAAGCCTTTGCCTTTGGCGCGAAGGATTGCGATGTCGGCGGTTTTGTCGGCGGCGAGCACTTCGACTACGGGCGCGATGCGACCGTCGCCGGTCATAATAACGAGGATGTCGTTGTCCTTGTTATCGACCACGTGGTAGCTGGTGCAAAACACGCCATCTTTGGTGAGCATAAATCCGCTGGCGGCGCCGCTGTGCCAGTTGGGGCAGCGTTTGCATTTAAACAGCCCCGAAACCACGAGCACCCCATTGCGGGTGCGTTCGGCGGTTTCGGCGGCGGTGAGGCGTTGCTTGCCGGTGGGGATGAGTTGGAGGTCGCACTTTTTGCGATCCAATGCATTGAGTTGTTTGAGCAATTCGGCGGACTTGACGGCGCCGTCTTTGGCATCGCGCAGCTCGATAGTTTTGAGGTTGATTTCCGAGAGTAACTTGCGGTCGTCAATGATGCCGCCGGGCAGGAAGCCGCCTTTCACACGGAGGTCGGCGGCGTTCAAGTTACCGGCGATAATTAAAAAGGCGGTTCCCAGGAGCAGGCTTGTCTTCATTGGCTTGTCTTTTTGGGTGTGTTGTTTGCAACAAAAAAGGCGGGCTTTGCGGCCCGCCATTTTTGGTTGATGACGGGTGATTTACTCGGCGGCCTTTTCTTCCGGCTCGGCCTCGGCTGCGGACTCCTCTTCAGGAGCTTCATCGGCGGGCCTGAGCTCGGCAGCGTCGAAGGCGTGTTCGAGGGCTACGAGATCTTCGCCGGGCTTGAGTTGGTCAAGTTGCTCGGCTTCGCGCTTGATCTGTTCTTCGTCGTACTCGGCGGCTTTGATGGAAAGGCCGATGCGCCGGTCGCTTTTGTCAATTTTAATAACGCGCGCGGTGACTTCCTGGCCGACGTCGAGGGCGTCTTTGATTTTTTCCACGCGTTCTTCGCTGATTTGCGAAATGTGCACGAGACCGTCCATTTCATTTTCCAGCCCCACAAACGCACCGAAGCTGGCGAGCTTGGAGACTTTGCCAGTGACGAGATCGCCTACTTTATAAACTGAATCGATTTGATCCCACGGATCGTCGGCCAGTTGTTTGATGCCGATTGAGATGCGTTGGTTTTCGCGATCCACTTCGAGCACGCGGGCTTCGATGTCGTCGCCTTTCTTGAGCAGCTCGGAGGGGTGATTGATTTTGCGGGTCCAGGAAAGATCGCTCACGTGGATCATTCCGTCGAGGCCTTCCTCGAGTTCCACAAACGCGCCGTAGCTGGTGAGGTTGCGTACCTTGCCCTTCACGGTGGTCCCGGGGCCGTACTTGTCGCCGGCGGCATCCCACGGATTGTCGTCGAGTTGGCGTACGCCCAGACTGATTTTCTGCTCGTCTTTATTGACGCCCAGCACCATCGCCTCGATCTCCTGGCCTTTTTCCAATACCTCGGAAGGTTTGGTGTGTTTTTTGGTCCACGAAAGTTCGGTGACGTGCACCAAGCCTTCCACACCTGGCTCGAGTTCCACGAAGGCTCCGTAAGATACAAGGTTTACGACCTTGCCCTTGATGGTGCTCTTCACCGGATATTTGCTCTCGATCAGTTCCCACGGGTTTTGGGATTTCTGCTTGAGGCCGAGGGAGACACGCTCTTTGTCTTTGTTGATGTCCAGAACAACCACGTCGAGCTCTTCGCCGACGGTGACCATTTCGCTCGGGTGATTGATACGGCCCCAGCTCATATCGGTGATGTGCAGCAGGCCGTCGAGGCCATCGAGATCGATAAACGCGCCGAAGTCAGTGATGTTTTTCACCACGCCTTTGCGGACGTCGCCGGGGGTCATATGGCCGAGCATCTCCGCACGTTTGGCGGAGCGTTCCTCTTCGATCAACTCACGGCGGCTGAGCACGATGTTCTGCCGCTCCATATTGAGTTTTACGATTTTAAATTCGTGTTTTTGGCCGACCAATACTTTCAAATCCTTGGGCGGCACGATGTCCACCTGCGAGCTGGGCAGGAACGCTTCCACGCCGATGTTGACGATCAAGCCCCCCTTCACAATCTCCTTGATGCGGCCGGTGATCACGCCGCCTTCTTCGCAAATGGAATTGATCTTGTCCCAGTTCTTTTTGAACTCCGCGCGTTCGTGGCTCAGCTCCACCATCCCGTCGCGGTTTTCGAGCACTTCAATCAGCACCTCGATCTTGTCGCCCACGGACGGCTGATTGTCCTCGTCAAATTCATTCAACGACACCGATCCCTCGCTCTTAAAATTGATATTGACGAGCACTTCCTTGGATCGAATTTCGATGACTTCACCCTCAATAATTTCGCCCTCAGCAAAGCTCATCGTGCTTTGCTTCATCGCTTCTTCCATCGTCAGCATTGGCTGTTTCCTCTTTGGATAACCCACCCCGAAAAGGGGTCGGCTTTTGAATACCTGCGTTTTTACGGGCTAAAATAAGCCTTTTCCCGCAGGAATTTGGTTAATAACGTGTTAACATCTCGTGGCCGCCCTTGCGATTTTTGCACTCACAAAAGTCAGGCGGACGGGGAAGATACGCCTCCCACAAGGCATTGCAAGCGAAAATGTGAAGAAAAATGCTATTGGTGAACTGCTTCCAAAACCTCGTGTTTAACCTACTAAATCTAACAAAGTGCCGACCATTTCGTCATCCAGCCGCTCCATCATCCGTGCCGTTTGCGCCTCGTGTCGCGCGGTGAGCTGCTGCACCTGCGAATCCACCGCCGAGAGGCCCGCGGATTGCACGGAGAATTCCAGCCGCGCCAAAGCATTTCCGCGCAATTGCTGCGCCGAATGCGACACCGAAGTTATCCCCGGGAATTCCATCATCCTTGATTCCGGCCCGCCACGATCCTTCGCGGCGGTGAACACTATATAATACTATCGGCAAATTACGCCCAATCTTAAGTCAAACCGTGCGGCCAAATTTCTTTTCCAATTCCGGATAGCTCATCTCGATCAAAGTCGGTCGACCGTGGGGGCAGGTGTAAGGCATCGTGCAGTGACGCAAATCTTCGAGCAGTTTTTCCAGCTCCGGCCCGGCGAGGGCGTCGTTGGCTTTGATGGCTTGGCGGCAGACGGTCATAATCACCATCGCCTCGCCGAGGCGCATCGAGTTGATGCCGGCCCCGGCGGCCTTGAGTTCGTCAATGAGCGACAGCACAAAGCCTTTCGGATCCTTCACCTTCACAAATGGCGGCAATGCATCGAGCAGAAAGGTCCGCTCGCCAAACGCGCTGATGCCCACGCCGAGCCGGCTGAGCGTCTCCACTTGCTCGGAGACAAACTGCGCATCCGTCGCCGCTAACTCCACCGTCTCGGGCAATAGCAATTTTTGCGACGCGGTTTCTTCGCGTTGCATTTGTTCTAACAGTTGCTCGTACAATATCCGCTCGTGCGCTGCGTGTTGATCCATCAAAACCAGTCCGCGATCGGACTCAAGCACGACGTAAAGTTTGCCAACGACGCCGAGGATTTTGAGGGGAACTTTGAGTAACGGCGGGCTGGAGCGAGTAGTGGGTGGGGAGTGGGGAATAGTGGAGGGCGGTTGAGGGACGAGTGGCGCGGCGTCTTCCTTGTGAACAGGGGAGGGCGGCGTGGCGAATCCCATTTCCAAAGGCTTCTGCTCCACCAACGGTTCCGCCGAAACATCCGTAGCCTCCAATCCAAAATCTCCCGCAACGGCAGATTCCAACTCCTGACTTCTGTCTCCTAACTCCTTTCCCCCTCCCAACTCCTGCGAATGAAATTCGCGAAGCCCTTCACTCACCGCTTCCGCCACAAATTTCCGCACTTCCCGCTCGCGGTGAAATTTCACTTCCCGCTTGGCCGGGTGAATGTTCACGTCCACTTCCGCTGGCTCAATCTCGAGAAACAAACAGCACACCGGATATTTCCCCTTCATCAAGGCCGTGTGATAGCCCTCGCGCAGCGCCATCCCGAGGCCGACGTTGTCGATGGGGCGTTGGTTCACAAAGACGTGCTGATGCTCGCGATTGCTGCGGCTCACGCCCGGCGCGCCGATGAAGCCCCACACGCGGCACGCCTTCGGCGGCGCATCGTCCTCATCAAACGGTCGCCGCGCCAGCTCGCCCGCGCAGTCGATTTCAATCAACCGTAGCCCCTCGCCCCACAACGCGCGCAGCCGCCGCTCCAACGCTGCCGCGCCCGTGCCGCTCTCCGCCAACAGTCGCCAAACCTCGCGGTCATTATGCCGCAGCGTGAAGGCCACCTCCGGATGCGCTAACGCCATCAGCATAAGCGTGCGTTGCACGTGGGCGCGTTCGGTTTCCTCCGTGCGCAGAAATTTCCGCCGAGCCGGCAGATTATAAAACAACGACCGCACCTCCACCGCCGTGCCCACCGCCGCGCCGGTTTCTTTCACCGCCAACATCTTGCCGCCATTCACGGCAATTTCCGTACCGCCCTCCGCCTCCGCCAGCCGCGAGGTCAACGTGAACCGGCTTACGCTTGCAATACTCGGCACCGCTTCTCCGCGAAACCCCATCGTGGCAATCGTGGCCAAATCCTCCGCACGCGAAATCTTACTCGTCGCGTGCCGCTCCAAACACATCAACGCATCATCCCGACTCATCCCGTGCCCATCATCCGTCACGCGAATGAGACTGCGCCCGCCCGCCTTCACCTCCACCGTGATCTTCCGCGCCCGCGCATCCAGCGCATTCTCCACCAATTCCTTCACCACACTCGCCGGCCGCTCCACCACCTCGCCCGCTGCGATCTGATTCGCTACCTGTTCCGAAAGTAATCTAATGCGGTTCACGCGGGCCATCTTCAGAGCGAGACCGCCAAGTGTCCACGCGGAATTGTGAACAGGGGAAAAGGGCACTGGGATTTCCTTGGGCCTTAAAATTTGATCATTGAACATTCCTTGAAAATTGAAAATTGACCGGCCCTCCAAAGGCCGGTAAGGTTCCCCTTCCAACGGTGGTCGTAGCTCAGTTGGTAGAGTCCCAGATTGTGATTCTGGTTGTCGCCGGTTCGAGTCCGGTCGGTCACCCCATTCAATTTCTCTGTGCCCTCGGGGTTTCTGTGGTGAATATTAAAATGCTGCCGAGCGCGGTGTTCTTGGAAAAGGAATCACATCGCGCACATTCGCCATGCCGGTGGCGTAGATGAGGGTGCGTTCGAAGCCGAGGCCGAAACCGGCGT
>JACNJL010000027.1 GCA_014382585.1 Limisphaerales bacterium
GAAGAAATGGGCGGAGGCTTTGGTGAAGAGCTCGGTGGCGGCGAAGAAATGGGCGAGGGCAACGAGAGTGGCCCGGGGGGTGGGTTCAACTTCTAGAGTTGAATACAAATGATTGTTTTGAGAACCCCGTTGTGATTCATGATGCGGGGTTTCTAGTTCGAATTAATAAGGGCAGCTAATCCACCATTAAAAGTGACACGTAGTACCGACTGCATTTTTTCGTCCTTAGAAAGAATCTTCATTTCGGTATAAACCCAAACATTTCCATCGATGCGGTTGGGTTTTCCGAAATACGTTTGGATTTCCTGTGCCTTTTTCCCTTCAAACTGGAATTTCACATCATCAATGCGAAGCTCGCGGGTGCGTCCCGGAGGAATAATCATTGATTCAACTATTTGGCCGTTTTCGTTATAGCGAAATTTTTTGGAGATCATCCCGTTTTCATATTCCACCTGCATTTTGGGTTTGCCATTCGGAAACAAACTAGTGTGCACCTTGATCCGTTGGCCCAAATGCCATTCGCCTTGCCAGAGAAGTTTCCCATCAGGATACCAGCCTTGGCCGCCCCCATGCATCTGACCATTCTTGTATTGAGAAACACTCATCCGATGACCGGTTGCATACCATTCGGATACTAATCCATCCGCCTGCCCATTGTTGAAACGTAATTCCATTTTTTTCATTCCATTTGGATGCCAGGTAATCGAGCTGCCGTGTTGCACGCCATCCTGATAGGTGGTGATCGAGTTGGTTTGGCCGGTTGGATACCACTTTACCTCAGGGCCTGAGGGTTTGCCGTTGTTATGGTTTTGGTAGGTGGCGCGTACGCCATTTTTCCACCAGCTCTGAACTGGGCCGGCAGGCAGTCCGTTTGTGTATGATCCTTGAAAAGCCTGCTTGGCGTTGTCATGCCAACCCAGCGCCTCGCCTCCGGCGTTTCCGTTTATGAATTGAGTGTGGGATTTTTTTGCGCCGTTCACGTGCCATTCCATTCGTGCGCCGTGCTGTTGCCCTTCAACATGTTCTGTCCGGAGGCTTCGGGTGCCATTGGGGTGCCACCGCATTTCAACGCCATGCTTCAATCCCTCTACGTACTGACATTCGTATTTTTTCTTACCTCCTTTGTCCGCGCTCCACGAATCCACCAGAGTTCCAGTAAACGGCATCGTCTTTCCTTTGGTGAATAGCACTCCTTTATTGGAAACCACTTGGTCGACCGATGTGGGCCCGGAGCCTTCGGAAGGGATCACTCCCGATGATCCAGCAACCGGATTTTGGTTAGGGGAATCATCGCCACATCCGGAAAGAAAAACAGCTAATCCGGCGGTCAAGAGCCATGGGGCAGAGTGATGCATGGATCGGGGAAAAATTATTTGCTCGTCGAAGGGTTTTTGCCGGGCTGACGAATCGGTTGTCGGGTGCGGGGCTGGGGAACCTTCATCGGTTCCCCTTGATTGGACCAGGCGAGCACGCCGGTTTTCTGGCCCTGATACCAGGTGTATTCGAATTTTTTTGCGCCGGTATCCCAGAACCACGTTTCTTTGCCGTGCTTCTTTCCGTGGTCGTATTCAATCACAAACAATGGTTTCTCGCTCTTATACCAACCTTTAGCCGCGCCGTTCTTCTTGTTGTTCGAGTAATTTACGGCGTATTTCTTTTTACCACTTTCGTACCAGGAAACCATGGGTCCTTCTAACTTGCCGTTTTTAAATGTGCGGGCTGTCATTTTTTTGCCGCTTTGATAATACCAAATCGCCGTGCCGTGTGCTTGTTTTGCGATATAGTGATGAGTGCCTACAACCCGGATGTCTCTGCCATTGAACTCAGTGGGATCGGTCGATTTGCTCTCCGCAGGCTTTTCGTCTTTGGCCGCCGGCGTGTCCGAGCAGGCCGGTAAGTACATCAAAACGGTCAGAACCGATGGTAAATAGAGTTTCCTCATCGGCAAAAGGTATAGGCAACCCATTGCATCCGCAAGCTTCGTTGGTTCACAATTGTGAGTAAGCTATCCCCGCGTCTGAAGCCCGAAGCTCGACGCGGGGAGGGCAATGGGCTTAACTCGCGCCGCGTGATTCATCGGAACGATCAATTGCAGGAACTGTTGCCCGCCCTGCGTGAGGCTGAGTGGTTGGCTATGGATACCGAAGCCGATAGTTTGCATGCGTACCCCGAGAAATTATGTCTCATTCAAGTGAGCGTCCCCGGCCGGGATGACCTGATTGACCCACTTGCCCAAATTGATCTTAACCCGCTTTGGGATGCCTTCAATCAACATGAGCTTTTAATGCATGGTGCCGATTATGATATTCGTCTTTTCAAGCGCGGTTATGATTATACACCGAGAAAAATTTTCGATACCATGCTGGCGGCTCGGTTAACCGGACGCACCCAGTTTGGCTTGGTGCACTTGGTTAAAGAAATCGTCGGGATCGAGTTGGAAAAATCATCGCAGAAAGCCAACTGGGCGCGTAGGCCTTTAACTCCAAAAATGGAGGAGTACGCCCGCAATGATACGCGCCATCTCAAAATTGTTGTGGATGCTTTGCGGGAAGATCTGTGCAAATCCGGCCGTGAACAATGGCATCAACAGGAATGTGAACGCCAAATCCGCGATAATGCGGTGAACCCATCACCTGATCCCGATCAGGTTTGGCGAATCAAGGGTACCGCTCGAATGCAATCGCGGGCTTTGGCGGTGTTGAGGGAACTCTGGCAATGGCGTGAAGGCGAAGCGCGCAAGCGGAATCGGCCGCCATTCTTTGTGCTCTCACCCGACACGATGAGAGATGTGTCCGAACTGGCAGCGCAGGGCAAAGCGTTTACAAATAATCTTCCGCGCCGCATGCCCGATCATCGCAAACTTGAAATCAAGCGCCTGATTACCCGCGCGCAAGAGTTGCCCGATGAAGCATTGCCGATGGTTCATAAATCTCCGCCGCGTAAACACATTTCACCTGCACAGAAAAAGCGTTTTGAAGAATTGCAGGGGCGGCGAGATCGCGAGGCGGGCGAGCTCAGTATTGATCCCACATTGATCGCCAGTCGCGCCACGCTTGTGCGTCTTTCGTGCGAGGCGGATGGCATTTTCGATGAAGTTCTTCCGTGGCAGCGGGCTCTCCTCGGGGTTAGCTAGGGCAGCACTTCCAGTAAAAATCCTTTTAGATATTCCGTTTCGCGTATCGCCGGAATAATCGGGTGATCGGGTGATTGACGATATGTTTCCTTTAGCCGTAGTACCCGCCGAGCGTCGGCGGCCGCGCTCAGGATGGTGTCTAAAAATAAATCGTCATCTACGTGGTGCGAGCAGCAAAACGTCGCCAACATCCCGCCCGGCGATAATAACCGCAGCGCACGCAAGTGAATTTCTTTATAACCGCGCAACGCATCCGGCACAGAAGCACGATTGCGGGTAAACGAAGGGGGATCCAGAATCACCACATCAAATTCGCGGGGTTCTTTGCCTGAATTCCGTTTCAACCAATCAAAGACATTTGCCGTTTCAAAACTCGCCTCCAGATGATTCGCGGTCGCATTTGTGCGCGCCTGAGCTACGGCTTCCTCAGATTGGTCGAGCCCGAGCACTTCGCTTGCGCCGGCCTTCGCCGCGTGTAGAGCGAATCCTCCTTGAAACGTAAAGCAATCGAGAACGCGCTTGCCCTCGCAGTGCGCTGCGACACTTGTGTGGTTGAGTTGCTGGTCGAGATACCCACCTGTCTTGTGCCCTTCCAGCAAATCCATCGCAATCGTGAGTCCGCCCAGTTGCGTTTCCACCGGTTTCGCTAATTCACCGTGAAGGACGCCTTTGCTTTGGGTTAAGCCTTCGAATTCGCGCGCTCGCACGTCGTTGCGTTCCACAATGCAATCCGGCTTCACAAAATCTTTTAACGCCGCAAGAATTAACGGGCGATGCTGTTCCATCCCCGCCGCTGTGATTTGCAAAACCAAGTTGCTCTCATAACGGTCCACAATCAAGCCACTCAATCCGTCGGCTTCGGAACTGATCAGTCGAAGCGACGTGGCATTGGGCATTACCCGTTTCCGATAGGTAATGGCTGCCTGAATTTTTTGTCGCCAAAATACCGCATCCGGTTCATTGCGATGATGAGTCATTAATCGTACAGCAATCTTTGAGGTGTTATGCCAGAAGCCGCGCCCGAGGAAGCGTTGCCGCTGATCCACCACCTCCACCCACGCACCGTCGGGGGGCGGCGTTTCGAGGGGTTGAAGTGAGCGCCGGTAAATCCAGGGGTGGCCTGATCGCACGCGATTGGCATCTCCGGCGCGAAGTTGCAGGATGGGATATTTCAATTTGTAGACAGGTTTTTAAACCAAATGTTTGTGGGCTTTGCTTTCGGCCAGTTGGTTAACGAGCTCGCGGACTTTTTGCGCGTCACGTTTGTGAGCCACGAGTGTGGCATCGGTGGTTTGAATGATCACGCAATCGCGCAGGCCGACGATTGCGATGGGGGTGCGTTGTTTTACCGGGCGCGTGTCAAAAACCACATTCCGCGCGGCATCCACGTGGATGAAATCTGCATTTGCACAATTTCCTTCTGCGTCGGATTTGAGGTGCCGGGCTAAGGCGGGTAATGCGCCGAGGTCGTCCCAGTCAAAATCTCCATTCGCCACGATCACGTTTTGGGCATGCTCCATAACGCCGAAATCAATGGAAACTTTTTTTAAGTCCGGATAATCCTTTTTCAGTGCACGCTTCAATTTGACGGGTGAGCTTGCGATGTGAAACCATTTTTCGCAAACGGCGTGTAATGGTTTTTGGTGTTTGAGCAGGCTCTCAATAATTGTCGGAAAAGAAAAAACGAACATGCCCGCGTTCCAGCGATATTCGCCGCTATTAACCAGTTGCACTGCTTTATCGAAATGCGGTTTCTCCACAAATCGTTCAGCGCGATGGAAGGCGGTTTTATATGGCTTGCGGCCGGAGATGGGGGGAAGTCGATCGCCTGTGTGGATGTAGCCGTAACCCGTCTCGGGGCTGGTGGGTTTGATGCCGATGGTGATGATGGCCTGGCCGCGACTGGCGAGATCAAAGCTGTCTTCAAGAATGCGTTGAAATTTTTTGCTGCCCTTTGCGGAGATCACATGATCAGAGGGCAACACCGCCATGACGCCGGTTGTACTGCGCGCGCCCACCAGTGCGGCGGCCAGGGTGATAGCGGGGCAAGTATCGCGACCACAGGGTTCAGCGATGACGTTGTCCTTCGGGATACGTGGTAGTTGTTTGCGGATTGCGGCGGCTTGTGATTCGTTGGTGATAATGAAAATATTTTTGACCGGCACCAAGGATTTTACTCGTTCAAAGGTATCTTGCAGGAAGGATTTTTTTCCGAGTAAGGCCAGTAACTGTTTGGGTGTGGCTTCCCGGCTGAGCGGCCAAAATCGCTCGCCTTTGCCGCCGGCAAGAATAACCACAAACCGATCTTTCAGGGCGAGCGTGGTTTTTTTTGTTTTATGTTTGGCGGACATGTCAGTATTTTTTGATCGCATCCACGAGCGTTTTCACAAAAGCACCGACTCGTTTGGGCATATCAGTCTTCGTGCCGTGCTCGGCGATTTGATTTACAATCGCGCTTCCGACCACGATGGCATCACTGCACGCCGCCACTTCCCGGGCCTGGTCGGGGTTGGAGATTCCAAATCCAACGGCGATGGGCAGTTCGGTGTGTTGGCGGATGACGTCGGTCATTTGTTCCAGATTAGCGGCCACACTTGATTGCATTCCGGTAACGCCTTCGCGCGAAATGTAATAAATAAATCCGCTGCCGCGCGCGGTGATGGTGGCCACGCGATCTTCGGGGGTGGTGGGGGCGACGAGCCAAATACTGCAAATATCAGCTTCGCGCATGAGGGCTTCGTATTGGTCAGCCTCTTCGGGAGGGAGATCCAGCGCGAGGATTCCGTCCACGCCTGCTTCGGCAGCGGCGGTGATAAATTCAGCCAACCCGCGCCGGTGGATGAGGTTGTAGTATATATAGAGGACGATTGGAATTTGTGAGTGCTTACGGATGGCGGCGATGGTTTCGAGCAACTTAGCGGGCGTGGTGCCGCTGGCGAGGCCGCGCTGGGCGGCGAGTTGGTTGACAAGGCCATCGGCGAGCGGATCGCTAAAGGGGACGCCCAGTTCAAGAATGTCAACGCCCGCGGCATCGAGAGCCACGGCGAGTTTTTCCGTGGCGTCAAGATTGGGGTCACCTGCGCCAATATAGGCAACGAAGCCTTTTTGGCCTGTCGTTCGCAGTTCGGCAAAACGCTGATTGATTCGATTCATCCGTGCGGTAGTCTATCAACTCGCGTGGACGGAAGCGAGCCGAAGCCCTTCCAGTGTGAGGAGGGGGCGCACTGCGTTAATCTCCGGACACTGTCGCGCGATAATTTTTGAAGCGCCGCCGGTGGCGATTACGGGGAGTTTGCGAACTTTTAATTCGCGCCGCAACTCGTCAATCAGTCCGCTGATGAGCCCGCGATACCCGTGGACTGCGCCAATGCGCATGGCTTGTTCGGTGGATTTACCGATGGCGGTGTTTGAATCGCGGATTTTAATTCGCGGCAGCAGTGCGGTTTTTTCGTGCAAATAATCGGTCATGGCCGAAAGCCCCGGAGCGATGATGCCGCCGATGTATCGGCCTTGCGCATCGACGATATCAAACGTTACCGCGGTGCCAAAATCAATAATGACCACGGGCGCTCCAAAGTATCCGATCCCCGCACGCGCGTTGGCCAGGCGATCGGGGCCGATGGTCGACGGTTTTGGATAAAAGGTTTCAAGCCCACAATTGCGATGGGTGATGACCTCTGTTTTCAATCCCAATTCACGCAATACTTTTCGTGCCGTGCGCGTGGCGGCGGGCACAACACTACACAAGGTGGCGGTCGATACAGCGTTTTTTATAATGAATTGTTGCAGCCATTTTTTCGCACGAATCCCCTGCCAATCTTTCGTTGGGAAAATATCGTGCGGCGCAATGCGTTTGCCGCGCGCAATTCCGGCGTGGGTGTGGGTGTTGCCAATGTCAAGCAGCAGAATCATTGTGTTATTCAGTAAGTGTAACTTCGCCGCCGATGATGCGCTCAATGCGACCGTGTTCGGTGCGAATTAATAATGCGCCGTTTTCATCCAGTGCCTCGGCGCGTCCGCGCACGTGGCGGGTGCCCATATTGATGGTGGCCAACTTTCCGAGAGTGCTGCAGTGGCTGGCCCATTCCTCCGCGACAGCGGTGAAGTCGCCGGCGAGGATGCGCGCGTATTCGCGGTCCAGCTCACGTAGCACCATTTCGGCAAGATCCGCGCGTGAAATTGGTTTTCCGGTGGCTAGTTTGAGTGAAGTGGCAATGTCTCTCAAATCAGTTGGGAATTCGCTGGCGGTTTGGTTGACGTCAATGCCGATGCCGAGGATGACCGAGCGCACGTGCTCAAGTTCGGCGCTCATTTCGGTGAGGATGCCGGCGACTTTTTTGCCGTTGATCAAGAGGTCGTTGGGCCATTTGATTTCCGGTGTGATTCCAGTAATGGATTGGATGGCCCGCACGAGTGCGTTGGCTGATGCTGCGGTGAGTTGGGTGCATTCACTCGGGGCAAGGCTCGGGCGAAGAAGGATTGAAAACCATAAGCCGCGCCCGGTGGGCGAGGACCATCGTCGGCCCATTCGGCCGCGCCCGGCGGACTGGCTTTCAGCAAAAATCACAAGTCCTTCCGGATGATTTTCCAGCGCGGCTTGACTAACCTCGTCATTAGTGGAGGTGGTTTGAGCCAGTACGTGAATGGCGTTGCCGACGACTTGTCCTTTCTCTTGGCGTGATTGGAGATCCACCGCCAGGAGTGCGCTCGGGGCGGAGACAAGTTGATATCCACGATGCGGGCTGGCGATGATTTCGAAGCCGCCTTCGCGCAGAGTTTCAATGTGCGACCACACTGCGGCGCGGGTGACGCCGAGTTGCCGGCATAGATCCGTGCCGGCTACTCCCTCGGGATGGGCGCGTAGGGCGGCGAGTAGTTGCGCGGCCGATGTCATTGAGTTGGGGTAAAATCCATGGCGATATCGACCGCTACAGCGGAATGCGTGAGCGCGCCTACGGAGATGTAATTGACGCCGGTTTCAGCAACGGCGCGGATGGTGTCGACCGTGATGCCGCCGCTGGCTTCAATTTGGCTGCGGCCATCGATGAGGGCCACGGCTTCGCGCAGCATTTCTGGCGGCATGTTGTCGAGCAGGATTATATCCGCGCCGGCCTTGGCGGCAGCGTCGGCCTGATCGAGAGTGTCGGCTTCGACCTCCACTTTTAATTCCGGCGCGGCCTCATGCGCGCGCGCCACGGCTCCAGCCACCGGCTCGGGGCCGGGGAGGGCGGCGAGGTGGTTGTCTTTGATCATGATGAGGTCATCAAGCCCGCGCCGGTGATTTCGTGCGCCGCCGCATTGTACCGCGTATTTTTCAAATGCGCGCCAGCCCGGCGTGGTTTTGCGTGTGTCGAGAATCAGCACGCCCGTACCGCGCACTGCCTCCACATAACGCGCCGCTTGCGTGGCGATGCCAGAGAGGCGCTGGAGGTAATTTAGTGCAGTTCGCTCGGCGGTGAGGAGTGCCCGACACGGGGCGGTAATTTCGAGGATTGTTTCACCAAGGATAAGGTCATTGCCATCCTCGACGGGAGCGTTAAAAATTGCATCGCCCGAAAGTTGGGTGAACGCTGCTTTCGCAAGCGCAAGGCCACATAGGGTTAGGGGCTCGCGTGCCACGATAATTGCGCGCCCCATGGCGTTGGCCGGCAGCAATGTGTTGGTCGTCACATCGCCCGCACCAACATCCTCGATAAGAGCGCGTTCCACGTGTTGTTGGATCAGTTGTTCGTCGAGTGCGGCCACGGGCTATTCTTGAAGTGTACCACGCGTTGTGGCAAACCGTTTTCCTGTTTCATATGAAATTAAGACGAAAAAAGGTGTCATTTTTGCGTCATCTGTGGCAGATTAATTTCATGGCGAACGTCATAATTCGACCCGAATGGCATCTACCGGAATCTGCGGTGACTCCAGAATCAACCTATCGTAACCGTCGGCAATTTATTAAGTCACTTGGCTTGGGCGCGGGCTTGGGGGGGGGCTTACTGGCTCACGACGCCGTGGCGGCAGCAGGGGCAGCGACGGCGGCTCAAAACGCCAAACTCTATCCCGGTAAACGCAACGCCAAATACAATCCCAATTTCCGGCCTACCCAGCAAAAGTGGGCCACGGGCTATAATAATTTTTATGAGTTTTCTACCAACAAATTTCAAGTGCAAGGATTGGTGGGGAATTTCCGCATCGAACCGTGGCCGGTGACGGTTGGCGGGTTGTGCAAAAAACCATTCAAGATGGACGCGCAGGATTTGGTGGCTAAGTTTGGCGTTGAAGAGCGGGTGTATCGGTTTCGTTGCGTGGAAGGGTGGGGGATGATTTTGCCGTGGTCAGGATTTTCACTGCGGCGATTGATTGAACTGGCCGAGCCAACCAATGAAGCCAAGTTTGTGAAATTCACCACCGCGATGGTTCCCAAGCAAATGCCTGGCATCGCGAGGTTGCCGCAATATCCGTGGCCATACACCGAAGGGTTACGGATCGCCGAGGCGATGCACGACCTTACGTTTGTGGCCACGGGAATGTACGGTAAACCTTTACCCAAACAAAATGGCGCGCCGATCCGTCTGGTTGTGCCGTGGAAATACGGTTACAAAAGCATCAAGAGCATTGTTAAAATTGAGTTTGTGGCAAAGCAGCCCAAAACATTATGGAACACTCTCTCGGCGGTGGAGTATCCGTTTGAATCAAATGTGGACCCCGCAAAGCCGCACCCGCGCTGGAGTCAGGCCAGTGAGGAAATGAAGGGGATGAACGGCTTGCGCGTGCGCACCCTGAAGTACAATGGATACGGTGCAGTAGCCGGATTGTATCAGCGTTAATTTATGCCTTTGCCGGTCATTTCCGTGGCGCAAATGCGCGAGTGGGAAGAACGCACCTGGGCGGCGGGAGTTTCGGCGGAAGCAGTGATGAAGCAAGCCGGTGGCGCTGTGGCGGGCTGGGCTGCAAACTTTGCGGATTTTTTTGATCCTTCAATTCTTTTTCTGATTGGCAAAGGCAATAACGGTGGGGATGCAAGGATTGCCGCTGAAATTCTCATGGCGCGAGAGTTTAACGGGCGCATTCAAGTGCTCGAAGTGAGTGATGGCACTGAGGTGTTACCGGATTTATCCGATGTGGCACTGGTGGTGGATGGCTTGTTCGGGATCGGGCTCAATCGGGAGTTGTCCGTCGATTGGTGTGAGTTTATCAACAAACTCAATGCGGTTACTCACGGACTTCGAATACCCGTGTTGTCGGTAGACGTTCCGTCCGGGCTGGATGCGGATAGCGGCCAACCCCGTGGTGCGTCGGTGCGGGCAGATTACACGTTGACCTTTGGCGCCCCCAAGTGCGGTTTGATTTCGGACTGTGCTGCGGAATTTGTGGGGCACTTGGAAGTGGCTGCGGAAATCGGGTTTGTCGATGCGCCGCCCTTGGGTGAACTGCGTTGGGTTGGTGCGGATGATTCCAAACGGTTTGCTCCCAAGCGGCTGGCCAACTCGCACAAAGGCACGTTCGGGCATGTGGGGATCATCGCCGGCTCCATGGGGTACCATGGCGCGGCCGTGTTGGCAGCACGGGCGGCGGAAAGTTCAGGCGTGGGTTTAGTGAGTGTGTTTACGCCGGCGTATGCACCGGTGGCCGCCCAATTGCAATCGGCGATGGTGCATCCGTGGGATGCGAATGTGGTTCATACTTTAAGTGCTTGCACAGCAGTGGTTATCGGGCCCGGCTTGGCAGGGCCGGATGTGCCGGAAAGTTTACGCCAAGTAACGGTAAATCTTTGGAGGGAATCGGAGAACCCAATTGTTGTGGATGCCAGCGCGCTGGAATGGATTGCCAATGAGCCAATCCCGGAAAATGCGGTGCGCGTGGTGACCCCGCATCCAGGTGAAGTAGCGAGGTTTCTGGATACCACCGCTGGTATCGTTCAAACGGATCGAATGCAAGCCATGCGGAAAGTTTCAGCAATATGCGGCGGGGCGATCACTGTGCACAAGGGGCGGCACACGCTCGTCGGAGGCATTGAAGGCCCGGTGAGCATCAACAGTTCTGGAAATCCACACCTCGCTCAAGGCGGGAGCGGGGATGTGCTCGCAGGGCACTTGGGTGGCTGGTTGGCTCGCAAGGATTTGGAGTCCACACCGATGGAAATCGTCGTGCAAGCGGTGTGGCGGCACGGGGCGGCGGCGGACAATCTTTCGAGCCTCCGTCACGCTTGGGGTCTTGAGGCGTTGCTTTCGAATTTGGAAACCGATTTTGATTGCTGAAACCGGATTTCTAGTGCACGTTGAACGAAGAGTGAGGGGGTGGATTTCAATATTGGTGTGGCTACTGGTCGCAATGCCTGAAGCGCATTCTGCGTTTCTTGTGGAATTTCAGAACAAACGCGAATCGATTCAGGCGCACAGCATTCTCTCTGCAAACACGACAGGCGTCATTCTTCGGCCGGTCGGCGGCGGGTTCGGCAATGGCGTGCGTCATCGTTGGGATGAATTCTCTGCACGCACGTTGGGGGTGCTGATGAGCGAGTTATTGGAGGACCCCCTTTTCAATCAAAAATCCCGTGAAGTGAAATTCAAAATCATGGAATCGATCGAGGTGGCGCGAAGAGGGAAAGCTCCAGAAAAACCCGATCAACCGATCCGGCCACTCCGGCCACTCTTGCCACAACCCGTATCTCTGACCAATGCTCCATCCCCGCCCGCGGTAAATCCCGGAACGGGAATCCCAACACCGCAACCTGCCGTTGTCCCTACCAACAGTTTGCCGGCCTTGCCGAAACCCACCGTAGTTGCCCCGGTCAAGCCGATCACTCAGCCTGCGACAAATGTGGCAACTGCGCCGGCATCCGTCCTTCAACTGGCCGAACCTCCCGGGGTGGCGCCCTTTCCGGAACGTCGCCCACCCGCGAGCGGGTTGAGTTCAGAAACTATGGTTAACCCATCAGGAATTTTCCTCACACTACTGGTCATGGCACTGAGCGGATACGCCGGGTACGAAATCGCTCGATTCAAAAAACGTCCGGTGAAGCTGGTGTGTGCGTTAAGCGCGATGTTGCCTGTATTGGGCCCCGCAGTTTTTTTGGCATTACCACCTCAAAACAGTAGCGAGGCAACGCAGTTTGCGTCGCCCGGCGTCCCCGGTGCGCCAGACATGCCGGGAACCACGCCGCCCGCACCATTGCCCGCCGTGAAGGAGTTGAAATATGAGGATGACCCTGACTCGCCTTATGCAAATCTTACTGCTGGCGGCGTTGAGGAAACTCAATTTGTGGAAGAATCCGTTGCCGTACCGCCTGCGGTTGCGAAATCGCTCGAGCATTATCATGCTTCTGAATACGAATTCACCCCGGCATTTTTCAGCCAATACTTTGCTCAATTTGTGGGCGCGGCAGCCACGACCGGCGAGGCGCTCATTTTGCGTTCCAATTCAGATGAGTATCCCGTCCACTATATTTCATCCGTGGACGTCACCGGGCTGCAGATTATTTACGCGGCCAATGGCCAGTGGGTGCAGCAGTTTTTGACCTATGCCGATCTCACTGAAGTGGAGGTGTTGGGTCATGCCTGATTCAATGAAATACAACGCCGTCTTGCTGTTTGGCGCTCCCGGTTCCGGAAAGGGAACTCAAGGACGCATCCTTCGGCATCTTCCTGATTGTTACTACTTCGCCTGTGGGGATGCCTTTCGTAATTTGCGTCCAGATGACCCGCTTGGAAAAACTTTTTTGGAATACTCGAGTCGCGGCGAGTTGGTGCCTGACGAATTTACCATCACGCTTTGGCAGAAAAATATGGAGAGTGCCATCGTTAAGGGAGCCTTTCACCCCAAGCAGGATTTCCTGGTGCTCGACGGGATTCCGCGCAACCCGCATCAAGTTGAAATGATGAGCGAGCATGTCAATGTGATGGCCGTGCTGCATTTGGCCTGTCCGGATCAGGAGCAAATGATCCAACGAATTCAACGCCGTGCCTTACTCGAAAGCAGGCTCGACGATGCCAATCTCGACATCATTCGGCAACGATTCGAAACCTATAAAAAGGAAACCCAGCCTGTGCTTGATTGCTTTGATGCCAGCATTGTACACGAAATCGACTCCACCCAACCCCCTGTCAAAGTGCTCGGCGGTGTTGCCGAAGCGCTGGGGCAACTGGAGTTCTGTAATTGATGGCCCCCCGCGTGCTCTACATGGGCACTGCCGAGTTGGCTTGCCCACCGCTCGTGGCGCTTCATCAAAGTTCCGTTGCGGATGTCGTAGGCGTAGTCACCCAACCGGACCGCCCCAGCGGACGAAAGCTAGCGCTTCAACCCAGTGCTGTTAAACAATGTGCACTGAAATTAGGGGTACCCGTCATCCAGCCAAAATCGCTGCGTAACCCTGAGTCACTCAAACAACTCGCCACGTTTGAAGCAGATCTTTTTATCGTAACTGCCTACGGCCAAATCCTCTCGCAAGCCGCACTTGACCTGCCTCCGCGCGGCGCGCTGAATGTTCACGCTTCACTTCTTCCGCGTCATCGAGGTGCCGCACCAATTCAGTGGGCCATCCTCAAAGGCGACGCGACCACCGGCATCACCCTGATGCGTATGGATGCCGGGCTAGACACAGGAGACATAATCGCAAGCACGGCAACCCACATTGGAAGTGAAGACACTGCTCAAACGCTACACGATCGTTTATCCGAAATGGGAGCCAAACTATTAATCGAATCATTGCCCGGTTTTTTGGGCGGCACCTTAATTTCTGTTCCTCAAGATGACAGTGCATCCACCTATGCGCGGAAAATTTTGAAACAGGATGGCTTGATTGATTGGGCTCAACCCGCGATTACCATCCAAAACAAATTGCGCGCATTCACCCCGTGGCCAGGTTTATTCACGCAATTGCCAACTCAAAAAATGCGATCAGTCAAAATCCAGAAAGTAAGCGCTTCCACGGTAAGCGGCAATCCGGGCGAGGTGATTTCCGCCAATGAACAGGGCATTTGGGTCGGTTGCGGAGAGGGGTCACTGTCGCTGTTGCTGCTTCAAAGAGAAGGGGGGAGGCCGCTCAACGCGGTTGATTTCCTCAATGGATGCCCCCTTGAACCAGGAAGCCGTCTTGGGCAACCCTGAAAACAGTTCTTGAACTTGACAATTGAGGCGCAACGCCTAATTTGAGCACCTGATTCAAACGATTGTTTGAATCAGGTGCATGAAACTGAAGGATACAAAACGTGATATCTTAGATGCCGCTGAACTCTTATTCGCGGCGCGCGGCCCTCAAGCCACCTCGTTAAGGCAAATTATTGGCCGTGCCAAAGTGAATTTGGCGGCGGTCCATTACCATTTCGGGAGTAAGGAATCTTTGTTGCAAGCGGTCATGTCACGACGGCTCGTGCCGTTAAATGCTGAACGTCTCGCGTTATTGGAGGAACAAGAACGTGCTTACGGACGCCGCCCGGTTCCATTGCGTAAAGTGCTTGGGGCGTTGGTGGGGCCGGCGCTTCGGCTGAGCCGCAATCCCCAAAAAGGCGGCGCGGTGTTCATGCAATTATTGGGCCGCTGTTTTATGGAACCGGATGCAAAAATCCAGGCGATGTTGGATCGTCAGCTGGAGGAGGTGGCCGGTCGGTTTATTCCGGCGTTGCGACGGGCGTTGCCGAAATTACCGGAGGAAGATTTTTTTTGGCGGATTCATTTTCTGGTGGGCGCAATGGCGCACACGATGGCAGACGCTGAGCGATTGCGTTCATTTTCCGGTGGGCGCTGTGATCCGGATGACACGGAAGCTATGGTTGATCATCTGGTGATTTTTTTATCCGCCGGGTTCAAGGCGAAATCACGGTGAACACGCGTGCCATTATTTTTGTTGAGCTGATTCTCGTCAGTCTGCTGGGAGGTTGCGCCGTCAAAATGCCTGTGCGTTCAGGGTTCTCACTGGAACTCCCGGAACAATGGACGTCGGGTGCGGGTTCCACCAATGCGCTGACCGCCGACTGGTGGAAATCATTGGGCAATTTCGAATTAAACGGATTGGTTCAAGAAGCTCTGATCAATAATCCGAATTTACAGATTACAGCTGTTCGCCTTGAGCAGGCGCGTTTGCGGCAACGGATTGCGAGCGCGGATCGACGGCCTTCATTGAATGCCTCATTGGATTCAAATAAAAAACGCAGCAATTTCATCGGGTTACCGATTGGCGGGGCGTCTGTGTTAACCTCGCGATCAGAAAATTACGGATTTATGCTGTCCAGTAATTGGGAAATGGATGTGTGGGGTCGCATCGGTGCCGGGCAGTTGGCAGCGTCGATGGACACAGCCGCGGCGCGAGCGGAACTGCGGGCGGGGAAGCAATCACTGGCTGCCCAAACGGTGAAAGCGTGGATTGCATTGACGGAAGCGCGTGAGCAACTTGATTTGGCAGCGGCAAATGTGGAGATTCTCGAAACGAGCACGCGACAGGCTGATATACGCCTTGGGCTTGGAGTGGGGTCGGCGTTGGATTTGCGTTTGGCGGAGACAAACCTCTCGGCCACCCGTGCATTGGTTGAGCAATGGCGATCTTCACGGGCTCGGGCGCAGCGACAATTGGAAGTTTTGTTGGGGAGATATCCTGAAGGTGTGTTGGTCGGGGTGCCTGTTTTACCGGAATTACCACCGGCGATGCCCGCGGGCCTGCCATCCCAATTGCTCACACGTAGACCTGATATTTTGGGTGCGCATAGTCGGTTAATTGCTGCCGATGCTCGTACGGTGGTGGCGAATGCGGAGTTGTACCCAGTTTTTTCACTGACCGCTTCGGGCGGAACGTCCAGCGATGAGCTTGAGAATTTACTGAACAATCATATGCTCGTGTGGTCTCTTGGCGCAAATTTGACGCAACCGATTTTCAACTCTGGGCGGTTGCGCGCCAATGTGAAGTTGCGGCAGAGTTTGGCAAACGAGGCGGTGAGCCAATATCGTAGTACGATTCTTAATGCATTTGCTGAGGTTGAAACGGCATTAAATAATGAACGGTTATTGAGTGAGCGTGAGGCGATGTTGGCTGATGCGGCGGGCAAAGCCGCTCAGGCGTTTGAGCTGGCTGGAGACCGTTTCTCACGGGGATTGGAGCCGTTCGCGCGGGTGCTCGATGCGCAACGGCGGGTCAACGAATTGCGCGGTCAAAAGGTTGGGGTGCGTCGCTTGCTTTTGGAAAATCGAGTGAATCTTCACTTGGCATTGGGGGGTGGGTTTGATCTCCCGCAAGCAGAGGCGGAGGGGAGGCAATGATGCGACGAGTGTTACAAGTTGCCTTGCCGGTTTTCGTGCTCGGAATCGGCCTATATGGTTCTTGGTGGTTGACGACTCATCGCAAGACGGTTACTGCGAAGTCATCGGAACGGTTTAAGCCGAGAGTGGAATCGCTGTCCGTGAAGCGGGTGACATTCCGGCCGGAAATCCATTCGCAAGGCACGGCGATGCCGCGCCGCGAAATCGGACTGTCACCGGTAGTAAGCGGTCGGGTGGTTTGGGTTTCGCCGCAACTGGTGGTGGGAGGTTTATTTGATCAGGGCACCGAATTGGTGCGGATTGATCGTGGTGATTACGAATTAGCGTTACGCCAAGCGACTGCGGATATTCAAACGGCGCAGGCAGGGATGACGAACGCTCTGGCAAAAGTGGCCAGTGGTGTGGCACAGGTCGCCCAAGCGCAGGCTTTGATTACCCGTGAAGAAGCTGAGGCTGCCGCCGCGCGTGCGGAATGGAAATTGCTGGGCCGCAAAGGTGAGCCGGCGGCACTATTGGTGCGTGAGCCGCAGTTGCGCGAAGCTCGAGCGACAAAAGCCTCGGCGGAAGCATTGACGGGAGCTTCACGCGCGCAATTCGAATCAGGGAAGGCGGTATTGGCAGCAGCGGAGGCAGTGCGGGATCAAGCGCTGGTCAACCTCAAACGATGTCAATTGTTTGCGCCATTTAAAGGGCGTGTTCAATCTCAATCCATCGGCTTGGGCCAACTCGTTTCGCGGGGCAGTGTGCTGGCGAAAATCCAGCCGGTGGCTGTAGCTGAAGTACGTTTGCCATTGCCGATTGGGGAATTCAAATATTTGGATTTGAACGAGGCGATGCGGGGCGGGATCGTGGATGGGCCGGAGGTGGAACTTAGCTCGGGCGGGGAAATCTGGGGCGGGAAAATTGTGCGTGCGGAAGGTGAAGTGGACACCCGCACTCGAATGATAACGGTTGTGGCAAGCGTGCCCGGTCCGTATGCGTCGGGGAAGCCGCCATTGAGTTTCGGAAGGTTTGTGAGGGCGCGGATTGATGGGCGCGCAATGGAGGGCGTGGTGGTGCTGCCACGGGCAGCGTTACGTGAAGGCTCAGGTGTTTATGTGTTGCGCAACGGCAAATTATTTTCTCAGCCGGTCACTCTTGCGTGGAGTGATCGTGCTCGGGTGGTGATTGATTCCGGCCTCAAGGAGGGGGAGCGGGTTTGTCTTTCGCCGTTGGATTCGTTTGTGGAGGGCATGGAGGTGCGGTCGGATGAATAATATTATTGAATGGTTTGCGCGCAATCGAGTGGCGGCAAATTTGCTCGCGGCGTTTTTTATAATAGCCGGGTTGCTGGCGATCCCAAAGATTAAACAGGAAGTGTTTCCGGAGTTTGATTCAAATTGGGTTTTAATCGAGGTGCCCTATCCCGGCGCGGCCCCGGAGGAAACCGAGGAGGGTATCTGTGCGCGCGTGGAACAGGCGGTGCAGGGATTGGAGGGCGTAAAGCAAATGGTATCTACCGCGGCCGAGGGGGCAGGGGTGGTAGCGATCGAATTACTGCCGCGCGCGGATGGCCAAAAGTTTCTGGATGAAGCGAAGGCCAAAGTGAATGCGATCGACACGTTTCCCAAAGAAGCAGAAAAGCCTGTCATCAGTGAAATTATCATCCGCAAACAGGTGATTAATATTGCTGTGAGTGGGGACGTTGGGGAAAAGGCGCTCAAACGTGCGAGCGAACGTGTGCGTGATGAATTGCTTGCTCAATCGGGGATTACTCAGGTGGAGCTGGTTAACGTGCGTCCATACGAAATTTCCATTGAGTTACGCGAAGATGAATTGCGACGGTTTAATCTGACCTTCGATGAAGTGGCGGCCGCGGTGCGTTCCAGTTCGCTCAATCTCCCGGCGGGTACGTTGAAGACCTCCGGTGGTGATATTCTGTTGCGAGCAAACGCTCAGGCTTACGAACAGATCGATTTTGAATCAGTGCCGCTCCGGACACATCCCGATGGGAGCCGCCTTACACTCGGCCAAGTGGCACGGGTGAAAGACGGTTTTGCAGAGGTCGATTCGCACGCACGTTTTGACGGGAAACCTTCGGCCTTGGTGCGTGTGTTTCGGGTGGGCGACCAAAGTGCGCTGGATATTTCACGATTCGTTAAGCAATACGTCGCCACCGCACAGCCTCATATGCCCGCAGGCATTTTTTTGGAAACGTGGCAGGACGATTCATCTTATCTGCGAAGTCGACTGGACCTTCTTTTGCGCAACGGACGGGCGGGACTGGTGTTAGTGTTTTTTATTTTGGCACTATTTCTCCGGTTTCGATTGGCAATGTGGGTGACCTTCGGGATCCCTGTTTCATTCCTCGGCACATTGTGGTTAATGCCGGCGATGGATGCATCGATCAGTTTAATCACGCTGTTTGCCTTTATTGTGGTGCTCGGTATTGTGGTGGATGACGCCATTGTGTTGGGCGAAAACATTTACACTCATCAGGAAAAATACGGACCGGGAATCAAAAGCACCATCAGCGGAGCGCTCGAGGTGGGGCGACCTGTAATCTTTGGAGTGCTCACCACAGTGGCAGCGTTTTACCCACTGCTTGCAATCGAGGGAAATACCGGAAAAATCTTGAGATATATTCCAATGATTGTGATGCCGACACTGTTGTTTTCATTGGTGGAATGTTTATTTATTTTGCCGGCTCACTTGCGGAATTTGCCCGATATAAAAAAAGAAAAAAAACCGGGTCCATGGGCAAGATTTCAATCCGCATTCGCCGGAGGTGTTGAGCGGTTCATATTGAAGGTGTACCAGCCCTTCCTGGAGACGTGTTTGCGCTGGCGATATCTCACTCTTTCAGTTGGGGTAAGCGCGCTATGCCTCACCCTTGCGGGTTATGCCGGCGGCCATTTCAAGTTCATTTTTTTTCCACCGGTAGAGGGTGATAACGTTGCCGCGTGGGTTAGTTTTGCCCGCGGAACGCCGGTGGAAGCCACCGAAAAGGCGGTGCAACAATTGGAAAATGCCGCGAAACAGTTGCAGCTAGAAATAACGGCCAGCGGCAATGATGACACCAATGCCATACTTCATTCGCTATCGAGTATCGGGCAGCAACCTTTCCGAATGGAAGCGGAAATGGCGGGGGGTAATTATGAGGCAAGTCATTTTGGCAGTCACAAAGGGGAGGTTCATTTGGAAGTGTCGCCTTCAGAAGAGCGCGGCATAACAAGTCAGGCGATGGCCGATCGCTGGCGGGAATTGGCTGGTGATTTTTCCGGGGC
This sequence comes from Limisphaerales bacterium, assembly GCA_014382585.1. NCBI lineage: Bacteria > Pseudomonadati > Verrucomicrobiota > Verrucomicrobiia > Limisphaerales > Limisphaerales bacterium. The sequence continues at coordinate 19,633 of JACNJL010000027.1, forward strand.
CACGGAAGTGGGTTTCAGTGCCAGTATTTTTTCTGCGGGAAAACCAATCAACATCAGATTGAGTGGCCCGGACCTCCCGGCGCTGAAGGCCGCTACGGAACAGTTGAAAGCCCGGCTCAGAAATTACCCCGGCGTGCAGGATGTCACGGATACGTTTCGAAGGGGTAAACGCGAATTAAAAATCAAGCTGAAACCCGAGGCTGAGCTGCTTGGGTTGCGTCAAGCCGATCTTGCGCATCAAGTTCGGCAGGCGTTTTACGGTGAGGAAGCCCAACGCGTGCAGCGCAATCGGGATGACGTGAAAGTGATGGTTCGGTATCCGCCCGATCGACGCCGATCGGTGCACGACCTCAGCGATTTACGTGTCCATACGCGGAGTGGATTTGAGGTCCCATTTTCAGAAGTGGGCGAGACTCAAGAAGACCGTGGGTATGCAAGTATTCGGCGAGTGGATGGCCGGCGCTCGGTAAATATTACTGCCGATGTGGATATCACCCAAATAGAGCCTAACAAACTGATCACCAGTTTGGAGGCAAATGATTTGCCAAAATTGGCCGCGGAATTCCCAGGCCTTCAACATAGTTTCCAAGGCGCGCGTCAGGAGCAAGAGCTCACACTTAACAGTATGTTCCGGTCATTTCTGGTTGCGATGGTGATGATTTACGCGCTACTGGCAATTCCGTTTGGGTCTTACATTCAGCCCTTTATCGTGATGATGGCAATCCCGTTTGGCCTAATTGGCGCGGTGTTGGGGCATTTGATTATGGGGATGGAGCTGACGGTGCTTTCGATGTTCGGCGTGGTGGCACTTACCGGTGTGGTGGTGAACGACAGTCTCGTGATGGTGGATTTTGTGAATCGCAATCGTCCGAAATACAAAGAAATCATCGACGCGGTTCGCGTGAGTGGTGTGGCGCGTTTTCGAGCAATTATGCTTACTTCACTTACCACCTTCGCAGGGCTGACGCCGCTGGTGTTTTTTGAGGAAAGTGTGCAGGCTCAGTTTCTCGTTCCGATGGCCGTGTCGATTGGCTTTGGTGTGATGTTTGCCACCCTGGTCACGTTGGTGCTCGTGCCTTCGTTTTACATGATCCTGGAAGACCTCCGCGCCAGTTGGCAGTGGCTTTACGGGACGCCCGCTGTCGAGCCCGAAAAAGGGTGAGCGGTTTTGCTTCCCCACGCGACATTTGCGCGTTAACGTCTCCGCCCGTCGCGCATGGCACGTAAAGCATCATTGTTGGTCATTTTCATGACCGTTTTCATCGACCTGATTGGTTTCGGGATCGTGCTGCCGGTGCTACCCCTTTACGCCAAGACTTACGGCGCGGCTGGCATCATCGCTGGCTTCATTGTGGCCTCGTATTCGCTGATGCAATTCCTTTTTGCTCCGTGGTGGGGGAGGCTGTCCGACCGCATCGGCCGGCGCCCTGTGTTGCTGATTAGCACAGCAGGCGCGTGTATTTCATATGTGTTGTTTGCGCTGGCGTGTTATTATGAATCGTTATGGGGCTTGCTCGCCTCGCGAATGGCGGCGGGGGTGTGCGGCGCAAACCTCTCAGTGGCCAGCGCCTACATCGCGGATATATCACCGCCCGAAGATCGCTCCAAACGCATGGGGCTCATTGGCATGGCGTTTGGCTTGGGCTTCATCGTGGGGCCGGCGTTGGGCGCGTTAAGCGCAGAATGGTTTGGCGTTACCGGCCCCGGCTGGACGGCGGCGACCATCTGCGGGTTGAATCTCATTCTCGCATATTTTGTATTGGGCGAAAGTCGGCAGCCCAATAGTGACCCCGCGCCGCCTCCGCCACGCTTGCAACAAGTCACCAACGTGCTTAAGCGCAAACAATTTGGCTGCCTCATCGGCGTGTTTTTTATGGCCACATTTTGTTTTACCTGTTTTGAATCCACTTTTGTGGTCACGTTTACCGGCACAAAAGAATCTTCAGGGACGTTTAAGTATGAGCACCAAGTGCACGCGAAATATGATAAAAACCAAATCACGGAAATTCGTAAATGGCATGTGGAGCAGGGAGGGGAAGTGCGCAAGGGCGCGCCCTTGTACACTTTAGTTACCGTCGAGGGAACCAATGTGGTCGCCGCACCTAAAAGTGGGCGGGTCAGTTATGAAGAAATGCATTTTGTGCCGTCCAATGGAAAGATCGCCTCCATTGATTACACGCGGACCATTGCTTATTATATGCTCGTTTTCTGCGGTTTGCTCGGGGCTGTTATTCAGGGGAAATTGATTGGGCCACTAGTTAGCTGGTTGGGCGAAAAGTGGTTGATTGTTGTTGGGCTTGCGCTATTGGGTGTGAGCTTGGCATGGTTGCCTCTGGCGCAGGCGCCGCATCTTTATATGTTACTCGGCGCGCTGGCGTTGTTCTCCGTTAGCTCAAGCGTATACCGAGCGCCAACGTATGGTTTGATTTCCCTGAACGCCGGCCCTAATGAACAAGGCGAAATCATGGGTGTTACTCAAAGCATCGGGAGCCTCGCACGCATTATTGGCCCCTTGTTTGCGTTAGGTTTGTTAGATGTGTCGACCCGTTTGCCCTATTTTATTTGTGCAGCCGTCGCGGTGATCGCTGCGGTAGTCGCAGCTTTTTTGCTGAAACCCGCGGACAAAGCCGCAATGGTTGCCGCGGCTGAGCTTCGTGAAAAAGAGGTAGAGGAAAAGACGCCGAATAAGCGAATCAATCTGCGTGACAAGTCGGCTAAAGATTCAGAAACAGAGAGGGGCCCCGTGAAAACTGAAACGCCCAAGCGTATTGATTTGCGGGGCAAACCAGCCAAAGAGGGCAACGCAACATCTGACGATCAGCAGAAAGATCAATCAGACGACAAGGCAGGGGAATGATCCGGAATGTGTTATTCGATTGGTCCGGCACTTTGGTGAACGACTTGCCGGCTGTATGGCGCGCTACGAATTACACCTTCACGCAATCCGGGCATCCGGAAATGAGCCTGGAAGAATTTCGCGCGGAATTCAGTTTGCCTTTCGATCAGTTTTACGAACGCGTCACCCCCGGCGTGCCTTTGGAGCAGTTGGAGCAATGGTATAAACACAGCTTCATCGACGAACAGAAAACCGTCGAACCCCTTCCACACGCACAGGGGTTTTTCGATTTTTGTAAAGCCAATGGACTGCGGACTTTTTTGTTGAGCACGATTCACCCTGACCATTTTCGCGAGCAATCCGCACGCATCCCGTTTGACTTTGATCACACTTACGTACGCGTAATGGATAAGCGCGCACGCATCACCGAAATTTTAACCGAACAAAATTTGCGGGTTGACGAAACTCTGTTCATCGGCGATATGCAGCATGATGTGGATGCGGCGCACGCTGGCGGCATTCATTCCTGTGCGGTCCTCACCGGTTACAACACTCGCGAGCAGTTAGAGCAATCGGAGCCGGAACTAATCGTAAATCATCTCGGGGAACTTAAGGAATTGTTCGAGCAATCCGGATTAGAATGGCCCTCGCGCGTGGCAACCTATGAGTGATGTCATCACCATAGCCGATCTTGAAGTGCGCGCGCGCGTGGGCGTGCCGGATGAGGAACGTGCCGTGCCACAACGTTTATTGCTCACAGTGGAAATGGACCGATGCTTTGCCAAGGCCGCTGTAGGTGACGATATTGAGGCCACCATCGACTACCACGCCGTAGCAATGGCCCTCACTGATTTGGCCGAGAACGGTGAGTGGCGGTTAATTGAAAAATTGGCGGACGAAGCAGCAGCACTGGTGCTCGCGAAATTCCAGCCCGACTATGTGCGCGTGGAGGTGAAGAAATTTATTTTGCCTGAGACGCGCCACGTATCAGTCCGCATTGAACGGCGGCGTTAATTTTTCTCTTCCGCTTTCGGCTTGGGCGGGATGAAGGGGCGGTTTTCAATAATTAATTCCCGAATTTCACGGGGCTTTTTTTTGTGATGCGATGCCAGCCCGGCGGCCAATCCACTTACGTATGCAGCGGATCCTGAAGTTCCGGTGATCGCGTAGGTGCGTTTGCCAAAACGAACCGGATGCGTGCCGCGCGCAGCGACATCAATGAAGTTTCCGCGATTGGCATAGGCCGTTAAATCGCCGTTGGGGCGCGTGGCGGTGACGGCCATCACTTGCGGGTGAGCGGCCGGAAAGTGCGGCGTAGTGACGGGTTCATTGCCGGCGGCCCCGACAAAGAGCACCCCATTTTTATGATGGGTGGCGATGATGCGCTGGAGGAGCGGGCTGGCTTGATATCCCCCAAGACTGAGATTGATAATTGTAGCCCCGTTGTTCACCGCCTCGGTAATGCCGTTGGCGATATTGAACGAGTTGGCAGTGTCGCCGGGGCCAAACACATCCACCGGAAGAACCCGGACAGGACTATTTTGCACTCCCAAATCTTTATTGGCTAAGCCGCGTAAAATAATCCCGGCCATTGAGGTGCCGTGAGTGGGGGTATGTTCTGGAGGAGTAAAGGGGCCAGCCATCGACAGCGGTGATAACAGGAACCCGGGTTGATCAAGTTGAGCCGGTTGCACGGCGGTATCAATCAACCCGATAATTAGCTGCCCCATAGTGTCGACTTCTTCTGGCCGCACCGAAACGGGTAAAACCCCCGCACCGCCTGCAACTAGAACAGGCGTGGCTGGGCGTGGATACAAATGGACGTCATCAATGATTTCCGTAACCCCAAGCTCGGCCATTGCTTGGCGGGCGGCGGCCATTGCGCGAGGGTCGGTGAATTTCAATTGCGCCACATTGGCGATTTTGATGAAGGCGATCAGGTCGGCATTGAATCGCCTGGACAATGCAGCGGCGTCCTGCCCGGGCCGGAAGATGATGGCGAGTTGGTTGGGTGCGATTTTGGGTTTGGATACAGGTTCGGCCATTGGCTCGGTTTCAATGTTTGCTTTGTCCAGGTGAACCTCAAGTTTTCCGGGCTCACCGGGTCGGGCAATGAGCGTAAACCGTAGGTCACCCAAAAGCAGGCGGAGTGCTTCGCCCAAAGGTTTGGGTTTGAATTTTATGGAAACCGGGCGATTAAGCCCGGGTTGCATTCGCACTTGCCAGCCGGTTTCACGCTGGATGCCGCCGAGTACTTCCACTAGCGTGGTGTTTTTCACATTCAAGCCGAGGTGCTTGCGGAATGAATTCCAAGTGATCTCTTTCTCCGTTGCCAAACCCTCTCCAAGCAGGCAAAGGAAGACTGCAAAACAAAGTATGACACGGTTTTTATTGATCATTTTCAGGCCCGCAGAATATGCGAATTTCGATTGTATTTTCAATGTTTTTGGCTTGCGGGTTTTGGGAATTACCTGTTAATAACCCCCCATATGGCTGCTATCGGACGATTCCAAAAAGGTGATGACACATTTTACGCTAAGGTGGTTGACGGTAAATTGTACAAGTTGAAGGGCGACGTATTCGGTTCACCTTCCTACGTTAAGAGCGCCATCACGCCTAATCGCAGCATCAAGACCTTGGCCCCGGTGCAGCCGAGTAAAGTCATTGCTGTGGGGCTAAACTATGCCGACCACGCTCGGGAATCCAACCTGAAGCCGCCCACACAGCCACTCTTTTGGTTGAAAGCGCCCACTTCACTGATTCCGGACGGGGCAAAAATTGATTTACCATTTCCTAGTCACCGCAATGATTTCGAAGCGGAATTGGCGATTGTCATCGGCCGGCGTGTGCGCAACGTCGCCCCTCAGGCAGCGGGTCGGTACATCTTTGGTTACACAGCCGCACAGGATATTAGCGATCGCGATATTCAACAAAGCGAAAGCCAATGGGCCCGCGCCAAGAGTTTTGACACATTCACACCGCTCGGGCCTTATATCGAAACCAAAGTTGATCCAAAGAATTTGACGATACAACTTTTCAAAAATGGTGAGCTCTGCCAAAATTCACACACCGGCCAAATGATTTTCGACTGCAATCATTTGGTTAGTTTCATATCAACTAATATGACACTGTTGCCCGGTGACATCATTCTCACCGGCACACCGAGCGGAGTGGGCCCCATCGAAAGCGGCGACAAACTTGAAGTGCGCATTGGGGATATGGCATCCCTTTGTAACACGGTGAAGTAGCGCAAGGTTGAAGTCGCGCCCACTCTCCGCTATCACTGGCGGATGCGCTGGACCGAAACGTTCATACCCACATTGAAGGAAGCCCCCGCCGAGGCGGAGATTCCTTCGCATCAACTTTTGCTGCGCGCCGGTTTGGTGCGCAAACTGGCCGGCGGCTTGTACACTTTTTTGCCGTCGGGCATTCGGGTGCTTCGCAAGATCGAAGCCATTGTCCGGGAGGAGATGGACCACGCCGGCGCGCTGGAGGTGCTGATGCCCGCTGTGCAACCGCCGGAAATTTGGAAAGCCAGCGGCCGATATGAACAAGCGGCGGATGTGCTCTTCAAAGTGCGTGATAGCAAAAATCGCGAGTGGTTGCTCGGTCCCACGCACGAGGAGGTGATCACCACGCTGGCCTCAACGGAATTGCAGTCGTATCGGCAGGCGCCCATCAATTTTTACCAGATTCAAACCAAGTTCAGGGATGAAATCCGCCCGCGCTTTGGGCTGATGCGTGCGCGTGAATTCATTATGAAAGACGCGTACAGCTTCGATATTTCCGATGACGCGGCGATGGTGAGTTATCAAAAAATGTACGACGCGTACGTGCAGGTTTTCAAACGGTGCGGTGTGACCGCATTCCCTGTGGAGGCGGATACCGGCGTAATGGGCGGCAAACATTCGCACGAATTTATGGTGCCCGCGCCCACCGGTGAAAGTGAAGTGGCGTACACCGAAGATGGCTCGTACGCAGCCAATCTTGAGAAGGCAAACAGTCAAGGGGCGACGGTCGCAACCTCGATTGAGTGCACGGGGGAATTGGAAAAGTTCGCCACGCCAAAGGTGAAGACCATCGAAGATCTCGCGAGCGAGCCGTATAATGTTGCCGCCGAAGCGCAGATCAAAACGCTCGTATTCATCGCCGAAGATAAACCGGTGATTGCCTTGGTGCGGGGCGATGACCAAATCAATGAGGCGAAACTTTGCGGCGCACTGGGGACGGCCATTTTTCGCGCAGCGGAAGCGGAGGAAATCAACGCAGCGCTTGGCGCGTATCCGGGCAGTCTTGGTGCGGTGGGCGTGAACGGCATCCCTGTGTTTGCCGATGAACAACTGCGCAACGCGGCCGGAATGACGACGGGCGCGAATGAGAATGGCTTTCACATTCGCAATGTCAATGTCGCGCGCGACTTGCCGGATGTTCAATGGGCCGATCTCCGCACAGTGCGCGAGGGTGAATTGAACGAAAGCGGCCAGCCGATAAAGATCCAACGCGCCATCGAGGTGGGCCATGTTTTCAAGCTCGGCACCAAATACGCCGAGTCGCTCGATGCAAATTTCCTCGGCGAGGACGGTAAGCGACATCCTTTCGTGATGGGCTGTTATGGGCTCGGCGTCACGCGGACGCTCCAAGCGATCATCGAATGTGGTAACGACGATCAAGGCGTCATTTGGCCAAAAGCGGTTGCGCCGTGGCAGGTTTGCCTCACTGTGCTCGATATTGCGCCCGAAGGCGAAGTGATGAAAGCCGCCCAGGCAATTTACGACGAATTGACCGCCGCGGGCTTGGAAGTGCTGATGGACGATCGCGATTTGCGCCCCGGTGTAAAATTTAAAGACTCCGAACTCATCGGCATCCCTGTCCGCGTGAGCGTGGGTGAGCGTTCGCTTAAAGAGGGCAATGTGGAATTCACGTTGCGCAAAGAAGGTGGCCGCGAAAACGTTCCGGTTGGGGAAGCCGTTTCCCGCGTGCGGGCGGCGTTGGCCTAATGTTTGCCCTCCACAAAACCGATGGCGATGCCCGGCGCGGCACGCTCACTACCGCGCACGGCGAAATCCAAACGCCGATGTTTATGCCCGTGGGAACGCGTGCCACTGTCAAAACTCTGGACGCCCGCGACCTTCACGAACTTGGCGCACAGATTATTCTTGGCAACACTTACCACCTCAACCTCCGGCCCGGGCCGGAAACCATTCGTGCCGCGGGCGGGTTGCACGCGTTTATGGGTTGGGATAAACCGATCCTTACCGACAGCGGCGGGTTTCAGGTTTTTAGTTTAGCGAAAATGGCAAAAATCAAAGAAGACGGCGTGGCGTTCCAATCGCACATCGACGGCTCGCCATTATTCCTCGGCCCCAAAGAGGCGATGTCTATTCAGCGCGACTTGGGCAGCGACATCGCGATGGTATTTGACGATTGCCCGCCATACCCCGCCGAGCACGAACGCGTGGCGGCCGCCGTGGAGCGGACTGCGCGTTGGGCCGCCGAGTGCCGTGAGCAACCGCGAGCGGACGGGCAATTGGTTTTTGGGATTGTGCAAGGCGGATGTCACGCTGATTTGCGCGAACGCAGCGCGACGGATATCACCGCGTTGGATTTTGACGGCCACGCCATCGGCGGCCTCAGCGTGGGCGAGCCGGAGCCGGAGATGCTCGCGATGGCGGCGCACACCGCGCCGATGCTGCCCGCCAACAAGCCGCGCTACGCGATGGGCCTCGGCACACCCGCGCAGTTAGTGGAGTTGGTGGCGCGCGGGGTGGATATTTTTGATTGTGTGTTGCCCACCCGCCTCGCTCGGAACGGGACAGCGTTTACTTATGATGGTGCATTTGCCCTTAAAGGCGCGGCGTATAAGGAAGATTTTACTCCGATAGAGGCCGGTTGCGATTGTTTCACATGCAGGCACCACACCCGTGCTTACGTGCGGCATTTGCTAAATGTGGATGAACTTTTGGGGTTGCGGCTCCTGACTTTGCATAATCTGCGGTTGTATTTGCGGTTGATGGCAGACATTCGCAAACACATCGAAGCGGGCACTTTTGGCAAGTTTCGGGGTGATTTGGCGGCACGTTACACACCCAGCACCCGTGTAGCTGCACAGCGAAAAAATGCTTAAATTCGCTTGAATTATGCAGGAAAAGCTTGCCATTGGGTGCTTTATCAATAGTCTTTGCCGTCTCATTTTTGAATATGGAAAATCTAATCAGTGATGCTTGGTTCGCGATGGCGGGCGGGGGGCAAGGCGGCGGCCCTGCTTCTGGTAAAGACGCGCTCATTCAAATGCTCTGCATGTTTGGCCCTTTATTTGCCATTATGTACGTGCTCATTTTGCGCCCGCAGAGCCAGCAACGGAAGAAGCTTGAGGCGATGGTCAGTGCGCTTAAGCCGGGCGACAAAGTGATTGCGGCAGGAATTGTCGGGACAGTCGTCACGGTGAAAGAGAAAAGCGTGACGCTGCGTTCGGGGGATTCCAAGCTGGAAGTGGCCAAATCCGCCGTGGAAGCGATGGTGGGGGAAGAAGCGGATAAGGACTAATTTCATGGAGCGAAATCAAACACAAAACCGACCAATGCTCTGGCGTTGGTTCTTCGTACTCTCCATCAGCATCGGGTTTGGCACCCAATGGTTGCCACCCGAGGGCCGGGACATGCTGGATGTATTCAATTCATTGGCGGATAGCACTGAGAAAAAATCTTCCGAGTTCAAGTCGGTTCTCGCTAATGCCGCATTGCTGCGAAAAGAGGCGAATGGCGGGGAGTTGACGCTCGAAAAATGGGAAGAGGCAATCGGGGCCGCTAGCCTTACCAATTATTTCAGCCTAAAAGGTGAATTTAAAGTCGATAAAGTTGCGCGCGAAAAAATGGGGCTCAACGCGGAACTGGGACCGGATATTTCCCAAGGCGCAACTCAAGCCGAACAAATTGAAGCAATCGAGACGGCGCGAAAAGCATCCAACCGCTACATCCTCGGCAAGCTGCAATCCATTGCGGCAGGCAAAGTAAAGTTGGGGCTGGATCTTCGAGGCGGTACTCAGTTCACCGTTCGGATTGTCAGCACGGGCGCGAAGGTTGATTCGCGCAAACGCGAGGATCGCTTGGAGCAGGCCATGGAAACCATTCGCAAACGGATTGATAAATTCGGAGTTTCCGAACCGATCATTCAAAGTTCTTCAAGCGATGCGGCGGACCATATCATCATTCAAATCCCCGGACTCTCCAAGGCTGATCGCGATCGAGCGCGTGAGACGATTCAAAAAATTGCCAAACTGGAATTCCGCCTTGAGCACGCCCGCAGTCAGGCGGCCATGAATAGCGGCGAAGACTTCGTTCCGGGCTCTGATTTCTTAACTTACAAATACAAGGACGAAGACGAGAACAAGCGCACGCGCAGCTTGTTTGTGGTGACAATGGATGCTTATCCCGAGAAATGTGTTTCCGGAGTTCACATCGTGGGTGCCAGTCCAATTCGGGATCCCATCAGCGGGATGGCAAAAATCAGCTTCAAACTCGATGGCGAAGGAGCGGACAAATTTGCCAAAATCACGGAAGAACATCAGGTGAGCGGTAATGATCCGCGCGCATTGTGCATTGTGTTGGACGGCGAACTGATTTCCGCGCCATCGATCAACAGTCGCATTCATTCCCGCGGGGAAATCAGCGGCGACTTTACCTTTGATGAAGCGCGCGAACTTGCCAACGCGCTGGAAAACCCTCTCGAAACACCGGTAGAAATCATCGAGGAAAGGGATGTGGATCCTTCACTCGGGCGTGAATCAGTGGCCAAAGGATTTGCCGCAGCTAAGTGGGGCCTCATCGCCGTGGCGGTGTTTATGCTGGTCTATTATTTGTTGAGTGGCGTGGTAGCTAATATTGCGTTGGCACTAAATATTCTCATATTGATGGGCGTGCTTTGTTGGTTTGACGCCACGCTCACTTTGCCGGGCATCGCCGGTGTGGTGCTAACCATTGGTATGGCGGTGGACGCAAACGTGCTAATTTTCGAGCGTATTCGTGAAGAATTACGGGCGGGCAAATCCTTGAAAGTGGCCATTGCCTCCGGCTACGAAAAAGCGTTTGGCACGATTTTTGATGCCAACATAACCACATTGATTGCCTCGGTAATATTGATTTATATGGGCAAAGGCCCTGTGCAGGGGTTTGGCGTCACGCTCACCATCGGTATTCTCACCAGTATGTTCACCGCGCTGGTGGCCACGCGGTTGGTTTTGGATTTGTTGCTGAACATCGGATGGATCGGCTCTGACGGCTCGAAACGCGCTATGCATCTACGGCCAACGGCGGGACTGCCGGCGATCAGTTTTGTGAAATATAAAGTAGGGACCAGCCGGCGGGCGAATGCAATGATGAGCCCGGCAGTCTGGATCACTTGGGTACTCATTTTGTTTTCCACGGTTTTTGTAATTAACCGCGGCTGGGATAAAACAATGGGTGTGGATTTTGCGGGAGGGCAAAGTCTGATGATGAGCTTTGATAACGACCAAGCCACAATCAATTCCGAAAAATTGCAGAGCGAGCTTTCCGTGAAATTATCCATGGGGGATTCCGGGTTGCAGGTGCAACCTCAAACCGATCAAGCTTCGGGCAATCAAGTGCTCCGCGTAAGTTACAAAGACGGCGACCCAAAACGGGTCATCGACGAATTGAACCAGATTCATCCCAAAGCAAATTTCTCGTTGCTCTCCAAAGATCTTGTGGGGCCGAGCGTGAGCGGCGAGATCCAAAAATCCGCGCTCGTGGCCACCGTGTTGGCGCTGTTTGGCATTCTGATTTATGTGGCATTCCGGTATGAGTATTCTTTTGCGGTGGGCGCGGTCATTGCCGTTTTTCACGATGTGCTTTTGACCGGTGGCTTGTTTTTCCTCAGCGGACGCGAGCTGAACGCTCCGATCGTGGCGGCGATTCTCACCATCATCGGTTTCTCAATTAACGATACGATTGTGATTTTCGATCGCATCCGGGAAAACCTCCGGCTCGGCACGCGCGGAACGTTCGCTGATGTGATGAATGCTGCGCTGAACCAAACTCTCAGTCGCACCATCATCACCTCGGGCACCACGCTGCTTTCGACGGCTACATTGTATTTCTACGGCGGCACGGTGATCAATGATTTCGCCTTTATGTTCCTCTTGGGCATCATCGCGGGAACTTATTCCTCAATCTACATTGCTTGCGCCGTTGTGCTGTGGTGGCACGAAGGCAAGCGGCCCGAACTGGCGGCGCCCATTCAGGATGCCGACCCGGTAACCATCAACGTTTGATATGATTGCTGCCGGCATCGCCCCCTGGCATTACGGAGTGTTTGTAGTGGGCGTGTTGTTCATTCTCGCCCTCGACCTCGGCCTTTTCAATCGCAAGGCGCACAAGGTTGGCTTCAAAGAGGCCCTCGGGTGGAGCACGTTGTGGTTTGCGGTGGCAATGGCGTTTGCATTTTTTGCAGTTCCTGAATTATATGAAGGGAAAGCGGAGGGCGCCGAAAAGCGGATGGAGTTTATTACCGGCTACATCCTTGAGCTTTCGCTTTCGATGGACAACGTATTCGTTATCGCACTCATCTTTACGTACTTCAAAGTAAAGCCCGAGTTTCAGCATCGTGTGCTTTTTTGGGGCATCATCGGCGCGCTTGTGATGCGCGGTTTAATGATTGGTGTTGGTTCAGCGGCGGTCACTAAGTTTCATTGGATTCTTTATGCGTTCGGCGCATTTCTGTTGTTTACTGGCATCAAGATGCTCTTTCACGACGACGATGACGGTGTCGATCCGGAAAACAATCCACTGGTCAAGCTCGCCCGCAAGCTCTTTCCCGTACACAATCAGTTTGAAGGCGAGCATTTCACCATCCGCGTCGACGGCAAACGAATGCTCACGCCGATGGCCATCGTGTTAGTGACCATTGAATACACTGATGTGATTTTCGCGGTGGACTCGATCCCCGCGATCTTTGCCGTGACCACTGATCCGTTTATTGTGTTCACCTCGAACATGTTCGCAATTTTAGGCTTACGTTCACTCTACTTTGTGCTTGCGGGAATGATAGAAATTTTTCACTACCTCAAATACGGTCTCGCGCTTGTCCTCGCTTTTATTGGTGCAAAAATGCTCGCCGAACCTTGGCTGAAAGATTTCCATATTCCCAATTGGGGGCCTCTGGCGGTGGTGGTTTCTATTTTGCTGTTGTCTATCTTCGCCTCCTTGTTGCACAAAAAAAATGCCTCGGATGATTCCAGTGATGCGGAGTAACGTATCCGCGCGATGGGGAAACTGGCGCGAATTAAATGGCTGATTATCGGTGGGGCATTTGTTCTGCTTGGAATTGTGGGGCTGTTTCTTCCGATCCTTCAGGGGGTTCTGTTCATTGTGATTGGCATTATGTGTCTGGCCAAAGGCTCGGCCCGGGTGCGCGCGCAAAAGATGGGGTTTAAAAAACGGTTTCCGCGAATTGGAGCCAAGTTTTCTTTCCTCGAAGAAAAAGCCCGCGCGTGGCAGGAGAAGCGTCGCGCTAAAAATGAAGATAAAAAATGAAACACCATTGGCATGTTGCTGGAAATAATTCGGATGCCGCCGCAGCCTTGGCGCGTGAGTTAGGGGTTTCTAATCTCCTCGCCCAATGTTTAATTAATCGCGGGCTTGAGGATAATGGTGAGGCAAAGAATTTTCTAGAACCACGTTTGGCAAATTTATCGCCCCCCGAGGACATCCCTAATTTGCCAGCTGCCGTGGAGCGGTTGTTCGACGCACGGGATCGTCACGAGCGCATTGTGGTGTTCGGCGATTACGATGTTGACGGAGTAACATCCGCGACATTGTTGCTTGATTCCCTACGATTGCTTGGCTGGAGCGTGGAGGCATATTTACCGCATCGCATAGATGAGGGGTACGGCTTAACCGAAGAAGGCGTGGCCAATTGCCTCAAAAAATATCAACCCAATTTGTTGCTCGCCGTAGATTGCGGGTCCACCTCGGTGGATGTAATTGCCGGTTTAAAAACCAATGGCATCGACGTAATCGTGCTCGATCACCATCAGGTTTCGGATCTGCCACCACCGGCAGTTGCCATGGTGAATCCGCAAGTTGCCGCTGATGGTGAGCCGGATTTTCGCGAGCTGTGTTCCGCCGGCTTGGCGTTCAAGCTCATCCACGGCCTCGTAAAAGCCGGTCGCAAAAAAGGATTCGATGAGTTTGCTGAGTTTGATATCCGCGTTGCGTTGGATCTTGTGGCGCTCGGCACGCTGGCCGACATAGTCCCGTTAAGGCGTGAAAACCGGATTCTCGCCCATGCCGGCTTGCGTCAGCTAAACCGCACCGAGCGCCCTGGTATTCTTGCGCTCGCCAAGGCGGCGGGCATCACCGGTGTGATGGGGGGCTTTGAAGTGGGATTCCAAATCGGTCCGCGCCTTAACGCTGCAGGCCGTTTGGAAAGTGCCACGGCGGCTTTGGATTTACTGCGTGAAAGGGATTCCAGCGCGGCCGCTGAAATGGCCGGCAAGCTCGATCGCCAAAATCGTGAACGTCAACTCGCCGAAAAAGAGATGACTCGTCAAGTGATCGATACGGTTCGCAATCAGTTCAATCCTGAGACAGATTACGCCATTGTCCACGGTGATCCTGGTTGGCACATCGGCGTTGTGGGCATTGTGGCTTCACGAGTGATGCGCGAATTCTATCGACCCGCTGTCATCGTCGGCGGCAGTCCGGATGGACTGCGTGGTTCGGGTCGGAGCGTCGATGGATTCGACCTCGCCGCCGCATTGCGCATCTGCGAGGCGGAAGGGATTCTTGATCGCGCGGGCGGCCACGCGATGGCGGCGGGTGTGAGTTTGCAACCGGAACAGCTCGAATTCTTTCGTGTGCGCCTCAATGAACTGGCGGCAGAACAGTTCACAGGAAGAGAACTCATACCCACGTTACGCCTTGATGCGATCGTACCACTCACCGAGCTGACCTTTGCTGCAGTTCAATCGCTCGATAAATTGCAGCCGACCGGCCAGGGCAATCACTCAGTGCAAATCTCGGTGCCGCAGCTTGAGCTCGATGCCTCCGTGCGTCGAATGGGAAAAGAACAACAACACGCCAAGCTGAGTGTCACCGACGGCAACACATCGGCTGATGCGATTTGTTGGAATGCAACTGAAAAGGATTTGCCTGAAGGTCGATTTGATTTGGCGGTGGAACCTTCCATTAACACGTGGCGCGGGAAGCGCTCGTTACAGTTGAAGATTCTCGACTGGCGCCCCGCTGCTGGTTAGGATGCCGGATGGTTTCAGCCGTCATCGTTGCCGCCGGAAGCGGCACCCGCATGGGCGTGGACAAACTTTTCCTTGAGGTGGCCGGGCTACCCATCGTCGGTCACACTTGGCGGCGCTTTGATGCGCATCCGGCAATCGACGAAATTGTGCTTGTGATCCGCGAAAATTCGCGCGCCGAATTTGAGGCATTGGGCAAACGGCTTCCGCTCAATAAACCATTCTCCTTCGTAATTGGCGGCGATGAGCGGCAAGATTCAGTAAGCAACGGACTAGGCGCGGTGCATGCGAATTGCGAGCTGGTTGCCATTCAGGACGGCGCCCGGCCCTGCACGCCCAATGAGGCAATCACGACCACCATTTCTGCAGCCCAAAAGGGTGGGGCGGCAGTGTCCGCCAACAAAGTGGTCGACACCATTAAAGAAGCGGACGGCACTGGCCGGATTGCCCGGAACGTGGACCGTACCTATTTGTGGGCAGTGCAAACTCCACAACTATTCAAGGTGGATGTGCTGCGCAAAGCAATGGCCGCTGTGCGCGCGCAAGACGCGCAAATTACAGATGACACCTCAGCGTGTGAATTGATCGGCCAACCAGTGACCTTGGTGGATTGTGGCGCGCCCAATCCCAAAGTGACCACCGTGGGCGACTTATTATTAGTCGAAATGTTGCTTCGTCAATAAACCCTCCTTGCCATTTTTGCCCCGCGCTCTAGGCTGTCGGCTTATGAGACAGCGAATTTTCACCACTATGCTTGCCATTGCGTTGGGCGTAAATCTTTACTTAGGTGCGCGCCATCTTGCCACCAGCGCCGAAGTGAATGGCAAAAAGGATGTGTACGCTAATATGGAAAAATTCACGCGCGTGTTGGAAACCGTGCGGCGTGAGTACGTCGATGAAGATAAAGTCGAGTATGAAGATTTGGTGCAAGGCGCGTTGCGCGGAATGATCCAAACGCTTGATCCCCACAGCGAATACATGGACGCCAAAAAATATGGGGCGTTACAATCAGATACCATACAACAATTTGGCGGCATTGGTGTGGTCGTGAGCATGCGTGACAACTGGCTAACTGTGGTGGCGCCTATGGATGACACGCCGGGGAGTCGGGCCGGATTGATGCCGGGCGATCGCGTCATGAAGATCGGCGAGAAAACTACAAAAGGAATGACACTCAATGATGCCGTGGGAGTCATGCGAGGAAAGCCCGGCACAGAAGTGGTTGTGGAATTCTACCGACCTTCTGCGGACAAGAATTTAACGATCACCTTCAAACGCGAAATCATCAAAACCAAAAGTGTGCGCGATATAAATGGTGGCGGCAAATACGATCTGCTGAAGCACCAGATTGGCTATGTGCGTCTTTCTGGATTTTCTGAAAAAACCGCTTCCGAGTTGGAGGCGGCTTTGGTGAAAATGGAAGAACAAGGAATCAAAGCGCTGGTGCTCGATTTGCGCGATAATCCTGGCGGACTATTGACTCAGTCTGCGTATGTCGCCGAAAAATTTGTGCCCGAGGGGCAGGTGGTCGTTACTACTGAAGGACGGAAACAACGACAGCTTGATAAATTGGTAGCGAGCGGCCGGTTTAAACAGCGAACGCTGCCAATCGTGGTGCTTGTTAACGGCGGCAGCGCCAGTGCCTCCGAGATCGTTGCCGGCTGCCTGCAGGATCTGGGCCGCGCAGAATTGGTGGGGATGAAGACCTTTGGGAAAGGCTCCGTCCAGAGCATTCTGCCCCTGCATGACGGTTCCGCATTACGGCTCACAACGGCCAAATATTACACCCCCAAGCATCGCACGATTCACGGTAAAGGCATAACGCCTGATCACATAGTGGAAATGACTCCCGAGCAAATGGGGCACCTCGCGCTGCAGCGCTCACCCGGCGGCCTGGAAACGCTTCCAGAAGAAGAGCGCAGGCAAGCTGAGGCCACGGTGGATCTTCAGCTGAACAAAGCTTTGGAATTGCTCAAGGCCAAGCTCAACTGACGCTCATGCGGCTGTTGGCCATTGAAACTTCGTGTGACGAAACCAGCGCGGCGGTCATCGTTGATGGGCGTGCGGCGAGCACGGTGGTCTCCTCGCAAATCAAAATCCACGCTGAATACGGCGGTGTGGTGCCCGAGTTGGCCACGCGCGAACATCTCCGGAACTTGCAACCGGTCGTCCGCGAAACATTGCGTCGCGCCAACCTTGAACCCGGCAAATTAGACGCCATTGCAGCCACCCGCGGCCCGGGATTGCCGCCGGCATTAATGGTCGGCTGGAAAGCCGCGCAGTCAATGGCATATGCTTTGAATTGTCCGCTGATGAGCGTGAATCACGTGCAGGGACATTTATATTCACCGTGGTTCACGGGTGAACCTCCGGTTGCGGATTGGGGAAGATTTCAGCCCAATCTCTCCCTTATTGTTAGCGGTGGCCATTCGTTATTGGTGCACGTGACGGCACCGTTGGATCATCAAATCTTAGGCAGCACCCTGGATGATGCCGCCGGCGAGTGCTTCGATAAAATCGCCAAGCAACTGGGTTTGGGTTACCCCGGCGGGCCGGAAGTTGACCGGCTTGCGCGCGGCGGCAATCCATCCGTCTATAGTTTCGCGCGCCCGATGCTCAATCAACCCAACGATGACTTTAGCTTTAGCGGCTTAAAAACTTCGGTCAGATATTTTCTCGAGAAAAACCCTGAGCTTGCCGCTGATAACGCTCGGCTCCCTGATCTGTGCGCCAGTGCTCAAGCAGCAATTGTGGAGGTGCTGGTAAAAAAAACAATCCGCGCCGCCAAGCGTGAACGCGTGCGGTGCCTTACTTTGTCCGGCGGAGTGGCGTGCAACAGTGAGCTTCGAAAACAGTTGCAGGTAGTCTGTGATAAGAATGCATTTACCCTGCGCCTCGCTTCGCCGGATTTGTGCACTGACAACGCCGCGATGATCGGGTTATTGGCGGAGAAGCAGTTTGCCGAAGGAATTGAGCCGGAACCAATCGGGGCGGATATTCAACCCGGAATGGCATTAACAAAGCGCCTGTAATTCCAGGTCGCTTACTTTTCACCGTTCACTTGCTGGGTGAACGCAGCAAATCGGCTCAGTGCTTGTTCCAGATTTTCCATGCTGGTTGCGTAACTAATGCGGAGATAGTCGTCAGAGCCAAAGGCAATTCCCGGGACGGCGGCGACTTTGGCTTCGGACAATAGGCGCTCACAAAACTCCGCTGATTTCAGGCCGGTGCTGGAAATGTTTGGGAACAAGTAAAATGCGCCTTGAGCGTTCACGCAAGTAACGCCGGGCATGGCGTTGAGCTGTTCGTGCGCGAAGGCGCGGCGTTTGGAAAACTCGGTCATCCAAACCCCGAGGTGATCCTGCGGGCCGTCGAGCGCCTCTACCGCGCCGGATTGTGCGAAGGAAGTTGGGTTGCTGGTGCTGTGACTCTGGATGGCACTGATGGCATTGGCAATCGGTAAGGGCGCAGCAGTGAAGCCAATCCGCCAGCCGGTCATTGAATATGCTTTAGCAAGACCGTGTACGATAATGGTGTGCGCTTGATGCTCAGGCGAGCATGCGGCGACGCTTTGGAAGACGGCATCGCCATAAAGAAGTTTTTCATAAATTTCATCGCTCATGATGAGCACCCCTTTTTCTATGCACACATCGCCAAGCGCGCGCACTTCGTCGGGTGTGTAAACACTGCCGGTCGGGTTACTTGGGGAATTTAAAATAAACAGTCGCGTGCGATCCGTGATGGCGGCGCGAAGTTGATCGGGCGTTACTTTGAATTCGGTAGTGTCAGTGGTTTCAACTATCACCGGTGTGGCGCCGGCGAGCGTGACCATTTCGGGGTAGCTCAGCCAATAAGGCGCAGGGATAATCACCTCGTCACCTTCCTCGCAGGTGGCAAGGATTACATTATAGCATGAATGCTTGCCGCCACAGGAAACGATGATTTGCTGCGGATCGTATTGAAGATTGTTTTCGCGCTCAAATTTACGGGCTACTGCCGCGCGCAATTCAGGCGTGCCGGCTGCGGGGGTGTATTTGGTGAATCCGTCGGCCAAGGCTTGTGTGGCGGCAGATTTGATGTGCTCGGGTGTGTCAAAATCCGGTTCGCCCGCGCCGAGCCCGATCACATCCTCGCCCGCGGCGCGCAGCGCTTTGGCTTTGGCAGTAATGGCGAGCGTGAGCGAGGGTGACAGCGATGCAGCACGTTTCGAAATTCGGTAGTTCATTGCGCGGAGAAGATGCCGCAGGCGATTGCGCGGCGCAAGCGGTTTTCCTCTTTCCAAATATTGCTGAACCGAGTATTTGTGTGCTTATGCGTATCCTGTGTTGTTTAGTGCTGCTCGCATTCACCGCTTGCAACAAGAAGCCCCAAACCAAATTCGGTCAACTGAAGGAATTGGCTGATGACGGTGATGTGACTGCGCAATTTGAAGTTGGCAATTCGTACTACTTCAGAAATAGCAAACGGGAACACAAACTAGGCCTGGAGTACCTCGAAATGGCCGCTGGAAACGGGCATATCGAGGCGCAGTTTTTAGTAGGCTTCATGTATGATGTTGGCGAGGGGCAGGTGGGGCGTGACAGCAAAAAGGCGGGGGAATATCTTTCACGCGCCGCTGCGCAGGGCCACGCTGAAGCGCAGCAACTGATGATCATGCGTACTCAATATGGCGATGGCGTTCCCAAGAGTGCCGCGAAAGCGTTTATGTGGGCTGTGCTGGCCACGGCGAATGGAGACCCCAAAGCGGCGCGGCATAAGCGCGGGATGGAGGCCGAGTTGCCGACTGCGGTGGTTAGGGAGGGGCGCCGTATGGCTAAAGAATTTAAGCCAAAGCGCGAGTTAATCGGGCAGTAGAAGGATTGAGGCAATTCATTCACCGTTTTGCCATGCCAACAAATCCAGCGCACGAAGACCTTTGGTGGTGAGCACCCAGCGCGCGCCTTTTTTGAATACCAACGATCGACACGGGTGCTTGCGTCGCTCCTCATCAATTACTTCAAGCAATTCAAAACGCACGCCGCCAGATTTTTGCTTCAACCCCTTCGCGTACAATGGTTTGAGCCGGATTGGGATGGCATTGAAATTTAAATCCACTTCCCAACCTTGCACCGGAAGCGTTTCAGCCTGCACGGTTTGAACAACCAACTTCGGAAAGCGTTCGGCCCATTCCAGTTGAGGTTGATGGATGCGCACGCGACACATCGTGGGCTGCTTGGAAAGATACAGTCGCAAATCAAATTTGCCGGCAGCTTCGAGCCGTAAAATTTCAGCAACATCCAAGCCAAGGAGGTTGACTCCATTCCATGCGCCGTGGAAATTATTGCCGCCCTTGTACCAGTGCCGAAACCAACTTTCAAACTGCGTGTGAATTTGCAGCCCAATTTCAAAATGCAAATGTGCGCGGTCTTTGGCGATGCCGTCATTAGTATTTGTGGTGCGGCCAAGGATGCCCAGCGTGTCGCCGCCGGACACCGTTTGCCCGATTTCCAATTCGTCAGCTATTTCTTTGAGGTGGGCGTAAAGTGTGTAAACAGGCAACCCATCAACCACGTGATGCAACACGATGTACTTGCCGTAATTCGATGCGGCAATGTTGTTGTTAAGATGAGCCACTTCGCCGCCAAAGCTCGCGGTTACAAGGTCAGTCGGTTCGTTGCGCTCATCCCGGTGGAGCGCCAGAATGTCAATACCCTCATGAATGCGGGTGCGCGAATTGCGCACGCACCCAAATGCGCCGCTGCTCCACGGTTTTCCAGGACCGGTGGGGGCAAAAAAATTAGTTTCTCCGTTCGCTCGGAGGAGGGTGCGGTTTTCAGTTGGGAATTGAAAAGCGGGTTTCGTGACAACCGGGGAAGGTGTGGGGGGGGCAGGCGATGCAGGGTCGGGGGATTTACTGCACCCGATCGCACTCACCAAAATGATTAGCCCAAGCCGAAGCTCCATTTGCTATTCGGCTCCCACTTTCAAATTCAATTCCTCAACGATAAATTCAAGTTCCTCGCGCG